>JAHJWA010000063.1 GCA_018828205.1 Alphaproteobacteria bacterium | reverse complement strand
GTCACGCGAAAGCCCTCGGTCGCGTCGAGCAGGCTGTCGGTCCGATCCACACCGAGCTGCCCCGTGAGCCCGCCGATGAAGAAGGTCCGCCGATCGAGCTCGCCGAGCGCGAAATCGTAATCCTGTTCGTTCGTTCCGATCAGCCGGATCCCGTAGGCATAGGTAAAGGGCTTCTGCCAGATCGGGGTGGAATCATAGCTCACGAGCGCGGAAAGCTGGCCGGTGAAGGCTTCGAAAGCGGCGTAATCGGACCGCAGGGCATCGGCGCGAAGCTGGAACGTCCGGTCGCGCCTGCCGGCGTTCGATCGCCGGAACGTCAGCCCAACGCCCTGTTCCTGCGTGCCTGCCACCGCATTGGCAATGAGCGCGCCCTCGGGCGGGAAGAGATTGCGATGCGTCCAGCTGCCCTCGACCCGGAACCCCTGACCCGTGCCGTAACCGGCGCTTGCGGCAAGCGTGCGCGGCGGACCGGCGTCCTGTTCCACGAGGATCGTGGCGTATTCGGTTCCATCGCCGACCGGTTCGCCGCCCTGCTGCGGCACGACCGACACGGTGTTGAACAGGCCGGTGGCGACCAGCGCCTGGCGCAGATCGTCGATATCGCGGCTGTCGTAAAGCTCGCCGCGCTCGAACCGGGCGAGCACCTCGACATGCTCGGCGTCGAAGGCGAGATTGCCGGTGGTTTCGATCGAGCCGAAGCGCGCCCGCGGACCGACCGTGATCGGCAGCGTGTAGACACCGTCGTTGGTATCCTGGTCGAGCAGGATGTCGCGTTGCCCGACGCGCGCGAAGGGATAGCCGTTCTCGGGCAGACGCACCGCGACATTGGCCTCGGCGCCCTGGACCCGTTCCGCGACGATCGGCTCGCCGACCTCGAGCGCCAGATTGCTGGTGATCAGATCGGCAGGCTCGACCGGGTCGGCGTCGATCACGATGTCGGAGAAAACGAAGCGATCGCCCGCAGCGACGTCGAGCACTGCGGTGAGCGGCTGGCCGGTCACGTCTTCCGAGCGATCGATGCGCGTCGCCACGCTTGCCTCGTACCAGCCTTCGGAGGCGAGGATGCGTTGCAGCAGAGCGCTGTCCTCGGTGAGCCGTGCCGCGATCTGCGCGACGTTCGCCGCTTCGCCGTCACCGCCCTCGAGGGCTGATAGATTGTCGAACGTGCCGGCGATACTGGTGGCGGTCTGGTCGTCCGCCAGCTCGAGACCGTTGACCTGGACGCCATAGGCGACCTCGACGACCTCCTGGTCGCTCGCGTCTTCGGCGAATTCGACCGGCGTGGCCTCGAACGTGCCAAGCGGCGGAAGCGGCGCGGAAAGTTCGGCATCGCGGATTGGCGCGTCGCCGATGTCATCGATCGCCTCACGGTCGGCAAGCACAGGGTCGCCCGCAGGGTCTACAACTCCTTCGTCCGGTTCGGCGCTGGCTTGCTGGGCAGCGATTCGCCGCTCGAAATCCTCAATCGATTCAAGTGGTCCCTCGAGATCGGCGGGGTCGTCCAGAGCGATTTCGGGAACATTTTCCTCGAATTCCTCGTCGGAGATAACCGGCTCGACATTCGGCAATTCGACATCTGCGGGCGGTGCTGGAACCGCAAGCTCGGTCATCGGCGCCGCCTGAATTTCCGATTGTGGATCAGTAGTTTGCGCGAACACGACGGAGCTTTGCAATGCAAGCGAGAGCGCGCTGCCCGCCCCCAATGCGCGCCTTAGCGAGGCACCACCGCCACGCTTGTACGTTAGCTGCGAGAACGACCCCATCTGTGTCCATTATCCAAGGAAGCCGGCGTGGCCTCGAATGATACCGAATCCGCAACCGGTTTCCCCGCCGACACTATGGCTGACGACAATTCCGACCCGGAAATCAATTCCTTGCGCAATCCAGGGCCTGGAGCAACTGCTAACTCCCCATTAAGCATGCCGTGGCCTGCCTGGAAAATCATTCTGAAGCGCGTTTACACGATGTGGGGGTTTCACAATCTCTCGCTGTTGGGGGCCGGCGTAGCCTTCTTCACTTTCTGGCGCTTACGCCCCTGATCGCTGCAACAGTGATGATTTACGGGCTCGTTGGGAATGTGGAGATGGTGCAGCGTCAGATCGCATCGCTTACGACTGTTCTGCCAGCAGAGGCGCGGTCGCTGATCGAGCAGCAACTCGTCGCGGTCGTCACCACCAGCACCGGCGTTACCGGTTTTGCGCTAATAATAGCGCTGGTATTCGCGATCTATGGTGGGATGCGCGCGGCTAACGGGCTGGTCGGTGCACTCAACATCATCAATGAAGAACACGAGAGCCGCGGCTTCATTCCGCTAACCCTGAGAGTGGCAGCCCTGACTCTCGCGGCGATCTTCATCGCGCTGATCGGGATCAGCAGCGCTGGCACCTTCGCCTGGCTCCAGATGCAGACGCAGGGATTGATCGGCCCGGGTTGGGAAATCCTCTTCAAGATCCTCGCATGGACCGTCTCGATCTTGCTGGGGAGCGCCGGGTTCGCGCTCATCATGCGATATGGTCCGGACCGCAGGCCAGCACGGTGGCGATGGCTGGCGCCCGGGGCTCTGGTGGCGACGTTCCTATGGATCGCTACCAGCTTCGGCTTCGCGCTCTACGTGGCGTACGTTAGTGATTACAACGCCACCTACGGCTCCCTTTCCGCGATTGTCGTGTTTCTGATGTGGCTATTTCTGAGCGCCTATGGGGTTTTGGCCGGGGCGTTGCTCAACGCCGAGATCGAACGGCAAACAACAGTTGATTCGACCACTGGGCCAGTGCGTCCCACTGGGGAGCGCGGCGCTGTCCTTGCTGATTTGGCCGAAGGCGACCTATCAATCGAGCAATGGTTGCATAAGAGCCAGCGGCGCGCCGCAAGCCGCCAGATTCGTCAGATGCGCAAAAGAAGCTGAGTGGGCGTTGTTTTGATGAATTTGTGAACGTTTAGGTTCGACAGATAGGCCCAAATTTCTCAGTGCATCGCGTCGGACCGGATACTCGGCCCGAGGCCGGGATCGCGACCCTGCTTGGAACGTAGAGGGCTGTTAGCTTCAGATTTGAACCGAGTTTCGCTATGCCGCTTTTGTTTCCTTCTGGCTTGATAGCCTGCATTCGTGATGGTCGATCGCCCCATCCGGAAATGGTGACCAGCTTGAGTAGGAGGTTGTGGGACGAGGGCCTCTCTTATCGGTCGCCAGCACAACCAGAGTTAGCTCAGCATTTAGCTGAGGTCGCCTTTGGCGGTTGCGCTCCACACCGCAGCACGGGCCAATACTGAGAATGTGCAGACCTCTCCGCTGAGCGCTACTGCCTGTTTAGGCTATCCACCAATTCAGCAATGCGCTCCACCGCTTCGCGCGTCTCGCCACTGTATTTCAGCGCCTGGGCTTTGATCAAATCACCCATGGTCGGATGCGCCAGATAGCCTAGCGCCGCCCCCCGATAGTCAATCATTGCCTCCAGAAGCTGGTCCGCGGCTGCAGGGTTCTCTCGCGCCACGTCGGCCTTCTCTGCGACATTACGCGCGCAACGGGCAAGCTCTTCTAACGCGTTTTTCATAGCCTCTGCCCCCCGTCAAGATCAGCGCCTTAGTCCGTCAGAAAGTGCATGCGGTCAACCGCATCGCTTTGCCGGCATATGATATGCGGTCGAAAACGCTAAGTTGTTCGGAACATTAAAGCTTAAAGTCGCTTTAGTCATTCTGGCGGGTGGTAAATCGAATGACCGAATATGGACGACTCTGAACGACCCGTAGCACTTGCGCTAGTAACTCAAGCCCAAATTGATGGGCTGGGAAACAGCCTCAAACTCGTTTTCCGGAAAGGGGATAGCCACGAGCATTTCGATGCTTTGTTGCGGGCATTAGATGCGCCAAATCGTTCGGCATCATCCTCGACTCGAAACCGAGATTAAATCCCTAGAGATCGAGCACTAAACTTTGCAGGTATTAGTCTTTCGTCCTCCCACACCTCGTTGTGGGATCGAGGTTCATGCCTATATAAAGATCTGCGTCCGCTCCTCCTTGCTGGGAGCCGAAAGCAGAACGGCAGCTGACGGCCCATTAGCTGACCAAGATATTGCTCTACGGAGCGCCCACTCGCGAAGCGCATACTATATGATGGACGGTCGAGTCCTGGGTCGTGGTCAATGAGGCGGGAATACTTCGGATCCGCCAGCCCGGCGGATCGGAACGTGATTTCTCTTGTCCGATTTCGCACATCCACGCGTTCGACGTGCCCGCGTTACTCATTCTCGTCAACTCATCCTACAAGGTATCATCGACCTTAGGGAGAAGAAGAATGTCCGGAGAGAACGAAGAGAAACCGAAGCGGCCGCAACGCCGTAGGCAGACGGCGGGCGAGAAGGAAGCGATTAGGCTCAAAGCCTTGCGTGAAAAATTCGGAGGCAGCGCGATCGACCCCGACGAGCCAGTTCTTTCGCCAGGTTTTCCGTATCGCGCCATTGCCTACGCATTCAAAGATGCGCAACAAATCCATGCCAAGCCGACCAAGCGGTTCAATCCGAAGGCGATAGCCGAACGAGTCGCAGCGGCCTGTTCTCTTACCGACGAGCAGAAAGAGGAACTCCAACGCTGGCTGCAGTGGGTGAAAGACCGCCGGTATATCACGCGCGATGGCTATCAGTCTCCGGTGCTGCAATGGCTCTTGAGCAAACCGACGATGAATTCCAGTTGGCCGGGCGATGCTGACGGCGGCTGGAGCGCGCGGGTTGATTATGAGTACGGTCGACGCCTAGCGGCGAAGCGCGATAAACCGGACATCAAACACGGGGCCGAGAATGCGGCGGCGGCCTCGCCTCCCGATCATGCGACCGGCTTTGTGCGATCAGACACTCATGGAACTGGGGCGACCCAGAACTACCGGGCCGATGCAGAGTCTGCCCCAGAGCTGACGCGGGGGTCCTTGCATCCCGAACAACCGTCCAGCCTCCGTAAGGCGAAGGCCGAACCTACGGCCGCCCTTCGGCGCCCTGCATTTCCCTCCAGCGCGTTTCGCAAAGGCGAAATGCTTGCGAACAACTTTTTCGGAGCCCTGAGGGACGCGCCCGACGCCGAGCTCGTCGCTAGGGCAACAGATCTGTCCAACGATGCAGATGCAACGCGCGAGGCCATGGCGCGCAGCGCCGATGTCGCGCGTTGCATCAAACTCCTCTTCGACCAAATCGGGCTCCCGCTGCCGGAGGCAAATCCATGAAAGGGGGCCAGTTTT
>JAHJWA010000062.1 GCA_018828205.1 Alphaproteobacteria bacterium | reverse complement strand
GGCGAGCGAACTGCGATCGCCGATCAGCGCGGCGACCACCAGAAACGGCGTCGCCCACAGCGCGATGAAGGCCTGCATCGACAGCGCGCTGCCCTGACCGGCGCTCGAACGATTGGCCACCACCATCAGCGCGAAGAAGAAGGCCGAGGCGAGCGGCAGCAGCGCAACGATCCCGAGCTCGGCGAGATTGGGGCGCAGGATCAGCGCCACCCCGCCCAGCGCCACCAGCGAGACCAGCCACACCACCGGGCGGACCTTCTCGCCCAGCAGCGGCCCGCTGAACAGCGCCACGAAGATCGGCGAGACGAAGGCGATCGCCATCGCATCGGCGAGCGGCATCACGAAGATCGCCGAGAAGAAGCATAGCGTCGCCCCCGCGAGGCAGGCGCCGCGCGCGACCTGCAGCCAGGGCTTGCTGGGACGGAAGGCAGAGGGGCCTTCGGTCACCAGCAGCAGCGCCGAGAGCGCCGCCGCGCCGATCGCGAAGCGCAGCGCGGCCACCGCCAGCGGCGACCATTGCCCGGCCATGGTCTTGATGATCGCATCGCCCACCGACAGCAGCGCGAAGCCGCTCAGCGCAAGGAGCAATCCGCTGCGTTCGTCCTGCTGCATGGTGAGGGTCGATCCTGTCGGAAGGGAGAAGGGGTGGCGGCCCATAGCGCCTCGCAGCGCGATGCGCGACCGCCGCCGATCAACTGCGGCGCATGGCCGCGAAATTAGGGAAAAATCAAGCTTTCCGACTTATTCACCACGCCTCTCAAGGAGCCATTCTCCACGTCAGCGCAGGGACGGCTCGACTATGACGATTTACCGCGGGGGTTCAACTCAATGAGCGCATTCGGACGGAAGAACGGCCCGGGGGGAATGAACCCCGGTGCACGTCCGCAGTTCGGCGTGGCCAAACCCATGCGCGGCGGCTCCCCCACGCCGTCGCAGAACAAGCCCGATGACGACGATGCCGGCGACCAGTTCCCCCCGCTGCCCGAGGAGGATGTCCCCACCCCCGGCGGCGGCGGCAATGCCCAGTCCAACGCCGCGATGGCGCGGCTTTCGGACCGCGCCAACGCGGTCCACGCCAGCGAGGCGGATATCGGCGGCTTCGAGGCCAGCGTCCACAAGATCAAGGAGCAGGTGCTCCCCCGCCTGCTCGAACGCGTCGATCCCGAGGCCGCGGCCACGCTGACCAAGGACGAATTGTCCGAGGAATTCCGCCCGATCATCCTCGAGGTGCTGGCCGAGCTCAAGGTCACGCTCAACCGCCGCGAGCAATTCGCGCTGGAAAAGGTGCTGGTCGACGAGCTGCTCGGCTTCGGACCGCTCGAGGAACTGCTCAACGACCCCGACATCTCGGACATCATGGTCAACGGCCCCGACCAGACCTATGTCGAAAAGGGCGGCAAGCTGGTGATGGCGGGGATCCGTTTCCGCGACGAACAGCATCTGTTCCAGATCGCGCAGCGGATCGTCAACCAGGTCGGCCGCCGCGTCGACCAGACCACCCCGCTCGCCGACGCCCGTCTCAAGGATGGCAGCCGCGTCAACGTGATCGTCCCGCCGCTGTCGCTGCGCGGCACCGCGATCTCGATCCGTAAATTCTCCGAGAAGCCCATCACTCTCGACATGCTCAAGGGCTTCGGCTCGATGAGCGAGAAGATGTGCACCGCGCTCAAGATCGCGGGCGCCTGCCGGATGAACATCGTCATCTCGGGCGGTACCGGCTCGGGCAAGACCACCATGCTCAACGCGATGTCGAAGATGATCGACCCGGGCGAGCGCGTGCTCACGATCGAGGATGCCGCCGAGCTCCGGCTGCAGCAGCCGCACTGGCTGCCGCTCGAAACCCGCCCGCCCAATCTCGAGGGCCAGGGCGCAATCACCATCGGCGACCTCGTCAAGAACGCGCTGCGTATGCGCCCCGACCGGATCATCCTGGGCGAAATCCGCGGCGCCGAGTGCTTCGATCTGCTCGCCGCAATGAACACCGGCCACGACGGTTCGATGTGCACGCTCCACGCCAACTCCCCGCGAGAGGCGCTGGGCCGGATGGAGAACATGATCCTGATGGGCGACATCAAGATCCCCAAGGAGGCGATCAGCCGCCAGATCGCCGAGAGCGTCGATCTGATCGTTCAGGTCAAGCGCCTGCGCGACGGTTCGCGCCGCACCACCAATGTCACCGAGGTGATCGGGATGGAGGGCGACGTGATCGT
>JAHJWA010000061.1 GCA_018828205.1 Alphaproteobacteria bacterium | reverse complement strand
CGAGAAAGACGCCGGAACCATCCTGCTGTTAACCCTGCAACGCGGCGGAAATGCGCGGTTGTGGGAACGCATGCCGCAGCTTGACGGGGCGCGGAACTTCGAAGTAACTGCTTCCGAAGACATTGAAAACCCAAGTAAAATTCAAGACTATATTGCCCGTAGAAGCGCTCAGGACCGCGACTGCTGGATCGTGGAGCTGGATATCGACGAGGCAGACCGCTTCGTCGCATCGCTCCCCGGTTAACTTGACATGATTACAAATGAGACTATTTGCCCGGCCACTTCGTGAGCGCAGGCGGCTGGTGCGGCAATAGGGTCGATCGGCAAGCGCGTAGACGGGGGATGGCCGGCAGGCCCGTGACGAACCGGATTGAAAGGCGCCGATAGCGGCGCCTGGTTCCAGCCTGCGACGGGTCCGTCCACCGCACAATATTGCAAAATTGATGGTTCGCAAGACGATGACCGCCTCTGTGGCGGCTGTAGCCGCAGGCATTATAGTGACCTTCGCCGGAGCCGAAACCTCCGGCGCTTTTGCGCAAGAATCCGATTCCGCGCCCGAATCGACCGAGCTCCCCGACGAGGTGATGCCGGTGTTCGTGGCCAAGCCGGTGGTCCAGCCGATCCCGGCCGAAACCGTCCCCAGCGACGATTTTTCCGATATGTCAGACCCGGCCGCGAGCGCGACTTCGCTCCGCGCGCTGGTCTCCGCAACCCCGACCGACGGCGCGCTCTCCGAAGAGCTGCACTGCCTCGCTGGCGCGGTCTATTTCGAAGCGCGCGGCGAACCGCTCGACGGACAGCTCGCGGTGGCGCAGGTCGTCATCAACCGCAGCGAATCGCGTCAGTTCCCCGCAAGCTATTGCGGCGTCGTCCACCAGCGCTCGCAATTCTCCTTCGTGAAGAACGGCCGCATGCCGAGCCCGCGTCAGGGATCGTCGGCCTGGCAGCGCGCCAAGGCGATCGCGCGGATCGCGCATCAGGGGATGTGGCAAAGCGAGGCGGAGGATTCGCTCTATTTCCACGCCAATTACGTGCGCCCCGGCTGGAGCCGCAGCAAGCAGGCGCGCGCGCGGATCAACACGCATATCTTCTATCGCTGAGGGACCGGCCGCTCCCGCGGGAGCGGTCGCTAGTCTCTGAGCTGAACCCAGACCGGGGCGTGGTCGCTGGCTTTCTCGCGGCCGCGGTGCTCCTTGTCGACGCCCACGGCCGCCAGCCGGTCGGCGAGCTCGGGCGAGAGCAGCAGATGGTCGATGCGGAAGCCATGGTCGCGCTGCCAGGCGCCCGCCTGATAGTCCCAGAAGGTCCACACCCCGCCGCGCGGGTTGAGCGTGTCGACCGCATCGGTCCAGCCATCACCGAGCAGCCGCGCGTAGGCGTCGCGCGATTCGGGCTGCATCAACGCGTCGCTGGCCATCGCGCGCGGCGACCAGACGTCCTTGTCCTCGGGGATCACGTTGAAATCGCCGACCAGCGCGGTGGGAATTTCCTGCGCCCACAAGGAGGCGGCGTGTTTGCGCAATCGCTCCATCCAGGCCAGCTTGTAGTCGAATTTGGGCCCTGGTTGCGGATTGCCGTTGGGCAGGTAGATCGACGCGACCCGCACCCCGCCGACATCGGCCTCGAGATAGCGCGCGTGTTCGTCGTCGGGATCGCCGGGGAGCCGGCGCTGCGTTTCGATGGGCTCGATCCCGTCGGCCAGGATCGCGACCCCGTTGAAACCCTTCTGCCCGTGCCAGATCGATTTGTAGCCGATCGCCTCGAATTCGTCGGCGGGGAAGCCCTCGTCCTGCGTCTTGATCTCCTGCAGGCAGGCGACCGTCGGCCGCGTCTCCTCGAGCCATTCCTTGAGGCGCGGCAGCCGGGCCTTGATCCCGTTGATGTTGAATGTGGCAATTTTCATGGCGGCGCTTGTGCCGCAAAGTGCTGCGGGGGTCTAATTCAAATCCCGAAGCTGGAGCCGCAGCCGCAGCCGGCGGCGGCCTGCGGGTTCTCGACCTTGAACGCAGCGCCGCCGAGCGATTCGACGAAATCGACCGTGCTACCCGCAACCAGATCGAGGCTGACCGGATCGACCACGAGCCGCACGCCTTCGGTCTCGCTCACCAGATCGTCGCCATCGGGGGCATCGGTCAGGCCGAATTTGTACTGG
>JAHJWA010000060.1 GCA_018828205.1 Alphaproteobacteria bacterium | reverse complement strand
GCCATCGCCGCGCCGGTCAGCAGGAAGCCCTCGTTGAACAGCGCGAAGCTGCTGTGCTCGGTGATGTCGCTCGCGACCGGGTAGATCGGCGCCTGGACCAGCACCGGCACCGCGGCGGGCGTGTTGACCAGCTGGTTGGTGGTGACGATGGTGAGATTGCCGCCCGCGCTGTCGCCGCTGATGACGAGCCCGGTGACTTGCCGGCCCAGCTCGGCGGGGGAGGTGGCGATCCATCGCGCCGCGGCCTCGCAATCGTCGGGGGCGGCCGGGAAGGGGTGCTCGGGAGCGAGCCGGTATTCGACCGACACCACCGGCAGATCGAGCTGGTGGGCGATCTCGCTGCAGAGCGAATCGTAAACCTCGATATCGCCGATCACGAAGCCGCCGCCGTGGAGAAAGACCACGCATGGCCCGGCTTCGCGGGTTTCCCTGGTGTCATAGAGCCGAAGCGGAATGTCGCCCTCGGGCCCGGGACAGCTGAGGTCGCGGTGGACCGCGAGGTCGCGGTTGTCGGCTTCGGCGACCGATTTCATCGCGCGCATCTGCATGCGTCCCTCGACCGCGCCGACTTCCTCGACACCCTTGCCGCCCATCTGCTCGAGCATGTCGAGGAAACCGCGCACGTCGTCGCGCACGTAATGTTCGCCCTTGGCCATAATCTGCTCTCCCTGTCCTTTATGCCGCAGGCTTAGCGGCTCGTTAGGGCTTTGCCAGCCGCGTTTTTGTCGTCGGCGGAGAAAAACTTGATTGCGGGAGCAGGGGGCGGCTCCTAGGTCCGGCTCTCGAATGACACCAGCGCCGGACACGCTACGGCGCGCGATAAGGAATTTCCGGATGGCAACTGCCGCCACCGCGCCGCAGGACGGCACTTCAGACACTCCCGAAGCCGTCGTGGTCCGGTTCGCCGGCGACAGCGGCGACGGCATGCAGCTGACCGGGGGGCAGTTCACGCTGTCCACCGCGCTGGCGGGCAATGATCTGGCGACCTTCCCCGACTTCCCCGCCGAAATCCGCGCGCCCACGGGCACGCTGTTCGGCGTCTCGGCCTTCCAGATCAATTTCGGCAGCCGCGAGATCAACACCGCGGGCGATGCCCCCGATGTCCTGGTGGCGATGAACCCCGCGGCGCTCAAGGTGAACATCGCCGCGCTCAAGCCCGGCGGTTTGGTGATCGCCGACACCGGCGCCTTCACCAAGCGCAATCTCGACAAGGCGCATTACGATTCCAACCCGCTGGAAGACGGCAGCCTGGCGAAATTTGACCTGCTCGCCTTCGACATCAGCGAGAAGACGATCGAGGCGGTCAAGCCCTACGGCCTTGGCAACAAGGATGCGCTGCGTTCCAAGAACATGTGGACGCTTGGCCTCGCGCTGTGGCTGTTCGACCGCGACCGCGCGCCGATCCACGAGTGGCTGAAACAGAAATTCCGCCGCAACCCCGATATCGCCGATGCCAATATCGCCGCGCTCGATGCCGGTCACGCCTATGGCGAGACCGCCGAGCTCTCGGGCCCGCTCAAGCAATTGCACATGCCGCCGGTGCCCAGCGAACCGGGTCTGTACCGCACGGTGACGGGCGCCGAGGCAGTCTCGCTCGGGCTGGTCGCGGGCGCGCAGCTGGCCAAGCTGCCGATGTTCTTCGGCGGCTATCCGATCACGCCGGCTTCCGCGATCCTCCACCATCTGGCGCGGCTCAAGGAATTCGGGGTCACCACCTTCCAGGCGGAAGACGAGATTGCCGCGATCTGCGCCGCGATCGGCGCGAGCTATGCGGGCAGCCTCGGCGTGACCAGCTCCTCGGGCCCGGGCATCGCGCTCAAGACCGAGGCGATGGGGCTCGCCATCATGACCGAGCTGCCGCTGGTGATCGTCAATTCGCAGCGCGGCGGCCCCTCGACCGGGCTGCCGACCAAGACCGAGCAGAGCGATCTCTACCAGGCGGTCTACGGCCGCAACGGCGATGCGCCGATGCCGGTGATCGCCGCGCGCAGCCCGTCGGATTCCTTCGAATGCGCGATCGAGGCCTGCCGGATCGCGGTCAAATACATGACCCCGGTGATGCTGCTGACCGATGGCTATATCGCCAATGCCGCCGAACCGTGGAAGGTGCCCGACCCCGCGACCTTCACGCCGTTCCCGGCCGAGTTCCTGACCGAGCCGCGCGGCGAGCAATTGCTCCCCTACAAGCGCAACGACGTCGGCGCGCGCCCCTGGATCAAGCCCGGTACGCCCGGCATGATGCACCGCATCGGCGGGATCGAGAAGCACGAGCAGACGGGCAATATCGATTATTCGCCCGACAACCACCAGCGCATGACGGATCTGCGCAAGGCCAAGATCGAGAACATCCCGGTGCCCGATCAGGAGCTCGCTCTGGGCGAGCCCGGCGGCACGCTGGCGGTGGTCGGCTGGGGTTCGACCTACGGGCCGATTCTCCAGGCGGTGCGCCGCAGCATCGCCAGGGGCCGCAAGGTCGCGCATATCCATGTCCGCAACATCTGGCCGCTGCCCGCCAATCTCGGCGAGCTGCTGCGCGGGTTCGACCATGTGCTGGTGCCCGAGATGAACACCGGCCAGTTCAAGACCGTGCTGCGCGACCAGTATCTGGTCGACGCCCGCCCGCTGACCAAGACCAGCGGCCAGCCGTTCCAGATCGCCGAGCTCGAGGCGGCGATCGAGAAATATTTCGACGGCATCGAAGGCAACGAGGGCGGCAAGGTTCCCGTCAACGAGCAGCAATTGCCCAATCTGGAATCCGGCCATGACGATGGCAGCCAGCCCGATGCGCCCTTCCACGGCGACGGGGCTGCGCTGCCGGACACCGGAAATCCGAACAAGGCCGTAAACCAATGAACGACATGTCCCCCATCACCACCACCATCAAGGACTGGGAAACCGACCAGGAGGTCCGCTGGTGCCCCGGTTGCGGCGACTACGCGATCCTGAAGGCGGTCCAGCGCACGCTGCCGCAGCTCGGATGCGATCCCAAGAACACCGTGTTCGTCTCGGGCATCGGCTGTTCGAGCCGCTTTCCCTATTACATCGAGAGCTACGGCTTCCACACCATCCACGGCCGCGCGCCCGCGGTGGCGACGGGGATCAAGCTCGCCAATCCGGCGCTCGATATCTGGCTGGTCACCGGCGACGGCGACGGGCTGTCGATCGGCGGCAACCACATGATGCATGTGCTCCGGCGCAATGTGAACATGCAGATCATGCTGTTCAACAACGAGATCTACGGCCTCACCAAGGGTCAGGCCTCGCCCACCAGCCGCGAGGGCACGCGCTCGCCCTCGACCCCGCTGGGCAGCTACGATCATCCCGCCAAGCCCGCCGCCTTCGCGCTGGGCAGCGGGGCGCGCTTCGTCGCGCGCGGCTTCGACGTCTCCAAGAAGCTGCCCGAAGTGCTGATCGCGGCCCACGCCCACGAGGGCGCGGCCTTCATCGAGATCTTCCAGAACTGCATCGTCTACAACAAGGATGTGTTCGACGATTTCGCCGCGCCCAAGGGCGCCGAGGATCGCCAGCTGTGGCTGGAAGACGGCGAGCCGATGCTGTTCGCGGGCGGCACCAAGGGTCTG
>JAHJWA010000421.1 GCA_018828205.1 Alphaproteobacteria bacterium | reverse complement strand
GCGCCGCGCCGTTGAGGAAGGCGCTGGCGCCGTTGAGCACCTGCACGCTGTCGTACAATTCGGGTGCGACGATCTGCCGCGGGGCGATGCCGTAAAGCCCGTTCATTCCCAGATCGTCGCCCGCCAGCGTGAAGCCGCGGATGACGAAGAGTTCGGCGGCATTGCCGAAGCCGTAGGTCGCGCGGATCGTCGGATCGTTCTCGAGCACATCGCCCAGCGTCAGCGGCTGCTGGTTGAGAATCAGCGATTCGTCGAAGCTTCGGATCGAGAAGGGCAGATCCTCGGCGGGCTTGTTGCCCAGCACGCCGGCATCGCCGCCATTGACGACCTCGGTGGCGTTCTCGGCCTGCGCGGTGACGACGATCTCTTCGGCCTGTTGCGGGAGGGCCTGTTGCGGGAGGGCCTGCTGCGCGAGCGCGGGAGGAGCGAGCGCGACCAGCGTGGCGGCGATGGCGAGGGCGGAAACGCGCGGGAGGGGGGAGGACATGGCTCTTGGCTTTCTAGCGGGGGGAAGGGGAGGGGGCGGGGGTGCGGCGCAGCAGCGCGCCGAGGATGACGAGCGGGGCGAGGCCGAGCAGCGTCCAGGCCGCGACATCGCGCAGGCCGTCGCCGGTCAGCCCCAGCACCAGCCCGGCGAGCGTCGCGGCGCCCAGCGCCAGCGGCCAGGCGAAGATGCTGCGGGTGGTCTGGCGCGCGACCCGGCTCATGCGGGCACCTTTGAACGCGCGCCGGTGCGGATTTCCTCGATCCGGCGCTCGATCTCGCCGGGGCGGCGGCGGAACCACAGCAGCAGCCCGGTCCACAGCACCCAGATCGTCGCCAGCGTCAGCAGCGTCCACACCAGTTTGAGCGGGAGCCCGCCGTAATCGCCGAAATGCAGCGGCTTGGAGATCATCAGCGCCTGGTTGAGCGCGGGCATGCTGCGCGAATCGGTCAGCGCGCCGGTGGCGGCATCGACCAGCGCCGGGGTCAGCAGATGCTGGGTGACCGGGCGGTCGCCCTGGAAGAAGATCGCGTAGTGATGGCCCGAGGACCAGTCGCCGCCGGGGAAACCGATGAATTGCGGGCTCTGGCCGGGCAGCGCCGCCTGCGCCGCGGCCATCGCCGAATCGAGCGAGCCGTAGCGCGCGGGCGGCAGCGGCGCGTCATCGGCGTAGGCCGCGGTCATCGCCGCGACCTCGCCGTCGCGCCAGCCCTCGACCAGCGGATCGGCAAAGGCGTTGATCGCCCCGGTCAGCCCGATCACCGCCATCCAAGCGAGCGGGACCACGCCGATGAGATTGTGCTGGTCGAGCCGCCTGACCCGCTCGCTGCGCGCCTTGCGCACCGTGCCGAACGACAGCCGCCGCATGAAGGGCGCGTAAAGCACGGTGCCCGAGACCAGCGCGAGCACGAACAGCAGACCCATCGCGCCCAGCAGCCACATCCCCGGCTGGCCCAGAAACATGTCGGTGTGGAGCTGGAGCAGGAAGTCCATCAGCGGATTGCCCGGGGCGGGGCCGAGCGAGGCGCCGGTGGCGCGGTCGAAGAACAGCAGCGTCATCTCCGATCCCGGCGCATCGGGGGCAGGGCCGGTGGTGACGGTCAGCAGCGGGCTGTCCTGGCTGAAGGCCATGAACAGCGGGACTTCGCCCGGACGCTCGGCCAGGGCGGTGGCGAGCATGGTGTCGAGCGGAAGGCCGGATTCGGCGGACGGCGCCCCGGCCAGCGCGCTTTCGGCATCGCCGCCCATCGCGGCGTCGATTTCGTCGTGGAAGATTAGCGGCAGCCCGGTGACGCACAGCATCAGCAGGAACGCCGTGCAGATCAGGCTGCTCCATTTGTGGATCAGATACCAGGTTCGGATGGTGCTGCGGGTCACAGCCGCGCAGCTAGATGGACGAGCCTACCGCGTCAATGAGAATAGCTCGCAATAGCAATTAATGGAGATCCCGCGGCGAACCTAACCCGCCGCCACGCCGATCTTCCCGCCGATTCTTCGGGCCCGGGCGAGCGTCGTCGTTCCGGTCGCCTTGGCGTTGTAGAGCGCCTCGTCGGCCGCGACATACAATTGCTGCGCGTCGAATTCGTCCGTGTCCGCACGGAATGCCAGACCCACCGACACGTTGAGCGACAGCAGATCTCCCTGCCACCGCACGGGACGCAGCAGGCTGGCCATCAGCGATTCCACCGCCAGCTCGGTCTCGGCGCGCGATCGTGTGGAGGGCAGCAGCACGGCAAATTCGTCCCCGCCGATTCGCGACACCAGCTGCGCCTGCGGGAAGGCCCGACGCAGCCGTTCGCCGAGTGCGATCAGACAGGCATCGCCGGCGGCGTGGCCCCGGCTGTCGTTGAGACGTTTGAAATCGTCGACGTCGAACAGCGCGAGCGCGCCGACCCGTCCGCTGGTCGCTTCTTCGTCGCACCCGTCGAGAAAGCGCTGGAAGCGGACGCGGTTCGCAACCCCGGTCAGCGGATCGCACTCGGCCTGCGCGCGCAAGGCGTCCCAGCGCGCGCGGTCCTCGGTGACGTCCTGCTTCATGCCGAACAGCGTCTCGGCGCGTCCATTGGATCCCCGGGTCGCGGCGGTTATCCGGATCCAGCGCTTGGCGCCATTCGGCCGGATGATGCGCGCATCGAGCGTAAAGCCCGAACGGGTCTCGATGGCCTGCTTGCGCTTGCGTTCGAGCAACGAGCGCGATTGTTCGTCGTAGAACTCGACCGTATCGCGGCGGCACAGAGGCTGGTTCGCCGCCAGCCCGAAGATATCGAACACGCCATTGGTCCAGGTGAGCCGTTCGCTGGCAAGATCGCAGGACCAAGCGCCCATCGGGACCAGCGCCGCGGCGCTGTCGTATAGCTCCATCGGGTGAGGGCCGTCGCTGTCAGGAAGGGCCAGTTCCACCTCTAGTTCCCTCCGTGCGGATGATCGGTTCATCGGTGCGCTTCTGCTCTCATGGTCCAGGTGCGACCCTGGCGGGATTGCTTAGCCACCTTATCCGGCAGGAGTAAACGGCGCGTTTACCAGCGTCACGGGTTATTCCGGGCCGCTGCTTGGCGCGAGGCGTCAATCCGGTCGCGGCTTGCACCGGGCATCGCGACATGGGATCGCAGGCGGGCCCGGCACCGCGGCGGGCAAAGGGAACGGACACCAATGGCGCAGCTGATCGCCTTCAACAAACCCTATGGGGTGCTCTCGCAATTCACCGACCGCGGGTCACAGACCGCCCGGCGGACTTTGTCCGACTTCATCGACCGGCCGGGCGTCTATCCCGCAGGCCGGCTCGACCGCGACAGCGAGGGCCTGCTGCTGCTGTGCGACGACGGGAGATTGCAGGCCCGGATCGCGGATCCGCGCTTCAAGCTGGCCAAGACCTATCTGGTGCAGGTCGAGGGTGAACCCGGGGAAGCCAGTCTCGCGGCGCTGCGGGGCGGGGTGCGGCTCAAGGACGGAATGACGCGGCCCGCCGGGGCCGAGCGGATCGATCCGCCCGATCTGTGGCCGCGCGATCCCCCGATCCGGGTGCGAAAGAGCGTCGCCGACAGCTGGATCGGCGTGACATTGCGCGAAGGGCGCAACCGCCAGGTCCGGCGGATGACCGCGGCGGTGGGTCACCCCACGCTGCGGCTGGTGCGCTGGTCGGTGGGCGAATGGTCGCTCGAGGGTCTGGCCCCCGGCGAATGGCGCGAACTGGACCTGTGAGCCGCGCTATTCCTCGTCGAACGCGACGCTGCCCATTTCGAGCAGTTCGAGGATCAGCTCCAGGACGTCTTCGGAACCCGCCAGCACCGCATCGACCGACAGCCGGTCCTGCACGCAGAGGCGCTTGGCCAGACCCGCGGCGGCGGCGCTGCAGTCGAACGCCTCGCCATCGACGAACAGCGTCACGGCATTGGGACATTGGCCGATAAAGGAAAAGCGCGCGGCGGGGTTGCGCAGCAAGGGCACGCCCTCTGCCAGGCGGTGCTCCACCTCCTCGCGCGCGAGCGGCTCTTCGGGTTGCCAGTCGATCTCGGGGTTCTTGGGCGCGGTGGCATATTGCCCGAACCAGCGCGCGAAAGCCTCGCGATCCTGCAGCTTCTCGGCGATCATGGCGTGGAGGCGGGCGAGGGCGTCGGCGGCGATTTCGCCGGGATTGTCCTGCCGCGCGAGCGCCGGGTCGCCATAGCGGTCGTCCTCCGCCAGCTCGCCGAGCACGCTCTGCGCCCAGCCCGCGACCAGCTCGCCGCGCGAGGGCGCGCGAAAGCCGATCGAATAGGTCATGCAGTCGTCGCCCACCGCGACCCCGTCATGCGCGATGCCGGGCGGGATGTAGAGCATGTCGCCGGGCTCGAGCACCCATTCCTCGACCGGCTCGAAATCCGCCAGCAGCCGCAGGTCGGGATGCGGCAGCAGCTCGGTCGCGTCGTTGCAGGCCGCGCCGATCCGCCAGCGGCGTCGGCCCAGCCCCTGGACCAGAAAGACGTCGTAATTGTCGAAATGCGGGCCCACCCCGCCGCCGTCCTCGGCATAGCTCACCATCACGTCGTCCACCCGCCAGTTGGGGATGAAGCGGAAGCTGCCGAGCAGGGCGGCGACTCCGGGGACATGGTGATCGACCGCCTGCACCAGCAGCGTCCAGGGATCTCCGCCCAACGCGCCGAAGCGCTCGGCAGGCAGCGGCCCATGTTCGAGTTTCCAGCCATCGGCGCTTTTGACGACAAGTCGCGATTCGACCTCGCGTTCGCAGGCCAGCCCCGCCAGCTCGTCGGGTTCGAGCGGATTGTGCCAATCATTCCACGGGTTGCGGATCAGCAGCGGGCGCTGCTGCCAGAAGTCGCGGAGGAAAGCGTCGATGTCGAAACTCGACAAGTGCATCGTGTCAGCCATCGAATTTTTCCGTCGCCGCGAGCATGTCCATCAGATTGCGCGCCGCCTCGCGATCGGCCTCGCTCTCGAAAGATGCCTCGAGATTGGGCGCGGCACCGAGCAGATGCAGCAGCGACCATAGCGCAAAGCGCTTGCCGCGATCCTGCTCGAGTCCGAAATCGACCAGCATCCGCTCGATCCCGGCTTCCAGCGCGCCGGGCCGGATTTCGGCAATCGCGGAGGAGCCGAAGTAGCGGTGCAACAGATCGTCGAAGTCCATGCCGCGTCGCTAGACCTCTGCCGCCGCAGCGCAAGCCATTGCGCGCGGTGAGCCGCCCCTTGCCGAACGATCGCGTCACGCAGGCTGTTGCTGTTCGCCGGCTCAGAGCGAGCTGTGTTGCATTGCCTATCCCTGCTCCTCGGTCGCCAGCCAGCTTGCCAGGTCGGGATCCACGGCCAGCATCGCAAGGCCCTGCGCGATGGAGGTGAGTTCGTCCCCTTGCGCAAGCCGGCCCACGCCGAAGCGCCGTTCGAATAGGCTGCGCACGGCGGGAACCAGCGACGAACCGCCGGTCAGGAACACATGGTCGATCTGCCGGGGCGCCATTCCGGCTCTGGCCAGCGCCACGTCGACCGTCTGTTCGATGCTCCGCAGATCGGGCTCGATCCAGCGTTCGAAGTCTTCGCGGCTGGCCTCCGCCTCGATGGTCAGGCCCGGTCCGTGGAAGCGCAGTTCCGCGTTTGTCGCGGTCGAAAGCGTGCGTTTCAACTGGCCGACCGCCTGGTACAGCGAATAGCCCAGCTCGTTCTCGATCACCGCGATCATGCGCCGGATCATCGCCGGATCGGTGGCGCTTCGCTCGAGGCGCGAGAGTTCGGCCAGGGTCCGCCGGTTGCGCATCAGCGCCAGGCGCGACCAGTCTCCGAAATCCGCATAGTGCCCCGCCGGGATGGGCAGAAATTTGTCGAACGAGCGATAAGTGCTGCCCTTGCCGAGCAGCGGCAGCACCATGTGGTTCATTATCCGGTAGTCGAACCTGTCTCCTGCGATGCCGATGCCCGCCGAAGCGAGCGGGACGCAGCGCCTCGGCGCGCCGGGAGCCTCGACGCGCACGATCGAGAAATCGCTGGTGCCGCCCCCGAAATCCGCGACCAGCAGGGTCGCGGGTTCGGTCAGGCGCGAAGCAAAGCCATAGGCCGCGCCGAGCGGCTCGTAGACGTAGTTGACCGGGCGCCCCAGCGCGGCAAACATCGCATCGTAGCGGGCCCGCGCCAGTGCCGGGTCCGGGCGGGCGCCGACGTAGCGAACGGGCCGTCCGACCACGATGGCCTCGGGCAGGTCGGTCAGCGCGGGCCCGGCATGGTCCAGAAGGTGTGCCAGGAAGATCTGCCCCAGCTCCTCGAAGCGCAGCCGCTTGCCGAACAGGCTGGCGCTGTCGAACAGAGAATTGGCTGCCATCGATTTGAAGGATTGCAGAAAGCGGCTGCCTTCGGGAAAATCGAGAAACTCCGCGATCGCCCAGGGTCCCGCCTCATGGCCCAGGGCGCCGCGCACCGCTTCGTCCTGCCAGAAGCAGAGCGCGGAGCGAAACACCGGGTCGCCGCCCGCGGGGGTGGCGAACTCGACTAGGCTCGACTGCCCCCCGCCCGATGCGCGCGCGATGACCGAATTGGTCGTGCCGAAATCGATTCCGACACCGTTTCCGGTTGGCGTGCTGTTCGTCATGCTTGGTGTTCCTTTCTCGGCCGCGCGGCCGGCCGCCGATGGCAAAGCGGTGCTCGCGCGCTGCACGCTGCGGATGCGGCGAGGGTATGGATCGGGCCGCCCGGCGGCTGCCGCGCGATACTGGGGGGCGATGCGGAGGGGGCTTCTGCCCGCGATGGGAGTTGCTGGCTACCGCGTATCGAGGCGTCCCCGTCTCAAACCAAGCCCCTTTGTGAAGGCGGACGATTCGCGGTCGGGCGCCCTAGCCTTGACCGAACGCTTCTGCCAGAAAATCGCGCCCAAGCGCGAGCCCGAGCGGATCGACGCTATGGCCCAATCCGGGGGAAACGTGCGTCTTCACCGTGACCCCCAGCCGGGTGAGCTGGCTTTCTGCCTCGTGCAAGGCGGCCAGCGGAACGACCGGATCGGCCGCGCCGTGAACCAGCAGCACGGGCGGCTTTTCAATCTCCTGGCGCGCCAGTTCGGCGGCGCCGGTCAACATGCCGGAATAGCCCACCACGGCGGCCACCCGGCGGGCGCGGCGCAAGCCGATGTGGAGCGCCATCATGGTGCCCTGGCTGAAGCCCACGAGGGCGAGGTCGGTTTCGGTCAAGCCGTACTGCGCGAGCTTTCGATCGATGAACGCGTCGATCGAGGGTGCGGCCGAGGCGGCGCCCGCCGCGAGGGCCTGCGGCGCGAGGCCCGACAAGCCCCACCATTGATAGCCGGCAGCCATCATTCCACAGCGCTGCGGCGCATGCGGGGCAAGAAACAAAGCGTCAGGCAGAGCATCCCGCCAGTGCGGTGCGAGCGAAATCATATCGCTGCCGCTGGAGCCGTAGCCGTGCAAGAGCAGCACGATCTGTCTGGGCGCTCCGCCGGATCTGGGCTGAAGGCTGGCACCGTTCACGATCTTGGACAAGCTATTCTCCCTTGCCCCCACTGCAGGTCGGAAGGACGCGAAGCTGAGGGTTTCTTGCGGCTATGGCACCGCGCGGACGTTTGCAAAGACCCTGAATCGAACGCACCGGGCTGCTCTCGGCCCCTTTCGGTGCCCCTTCCGGAGCAGGGCCGGGAGCGAAGCCTCGAGACGCGCGCCGGCTCCCGGCCTGCCATTCGCGGAACTCCGAAACTTGCGCGGGAGTTTGCGGCCCTCAATCGGCCTCTCGCGCGTTGCAGGGGCACACTGGAAATTCTGATCAAGGAAATGACGATGACCACACCTGCCTATGGCGCCCATGCTGCCGACAAAAAGCTCGAACCGATGCAGATCGCGCGGCGGTCACCGGGTCCTCAGGACGTCCAGATCGACATCGCCTTTTGCGGCGTGTGCCATTCCGATTTGCACCAGGTGCGCTCCGAATGGGGCGGCACGCTCTACCCTTGCGTCCCCGGTCACGAGATCGTCGGCGAGGTAAGTGCGGTCGGGGGCGCGGTCACGCGGTTCTCGGTCGGCGACACGGTGGGCGTGGGCTGCATGGTCGACAGCTGTCAGGAATGCCCCTCTTGCCGTGAGGGGGAGGAGCAATATTGCACCGGCGGCGGTTTTGTCGGCACCTATAATGGCCCGACCGACGATGCGCCCGGCCACACGCTCGGCGGCTATTCGCAGCGGATCGTGGTCGACGAAAACTTCGTGGTCGCCATTCGGCACCCGCACGACCAGCTGGCCGCGGTCGCTCCGCTGCTGTGCGCCGGTATCACGACCTACTCGCCGCTGCGCCACTGGAAGGTGGGGCCCGGGAAGAAGGTCGGCATCGTCGGCATCGGCGGGCTGGGGCATATGGGGATCAAGATCGCGCATGCGATGGGCGCGCATGTCGTGGCCTTCACCACCTCGGAGAGCAAGCGCGAGGACGCGGCCAAGCTCGGGGCGGACGAGGTCATCAATTCGCGCAATGCCGAAGAGGTGGAAAGCCACGCCAACAGCTTCGACTTCATCCTCGATACGGTCGCGGCCAGCCATGATCTGGATGCGCTCACCGCGCTTCTGAAGCGCGACGGCACGCTGACCCTGGTCGGTGTGCCAGAACACCCGCACCCCTCGCCCGATGTCGGGAACCTGATCTTCCGGCGCCGGGCAATCGCCGGTTCGCTGATCGGGGGAATCGCCGAAACGCAGGAAATGCTCGATTTCTGCGCCGAACACGCGATCGTTGCAGATATCGAGATGATCCCCATCCAGCAGATCGACGAGGCCTACGACCGGATGCAGCGCAGCGACGTGAAGTACCGCTTCGTGATCGACAACAGCACGCTGGCGTCCTGATCGCGCCGCCGATCCCCATCTGAGGAGTTCCCCATGAAAGCCATGACCCTACGATCCCCCGCCGGCCTCGACCGATTGATCCTGGAAGACCGCGTCGACCCCGGCCAGCCCGGTCCGGGCGAAATCCGGGTTGCTCTCCACGGCAGTTCGCTGAACTTTCACGATCTGGGCGTCGTCCTCGGCCGCATGCCGACGGAGGATGGCCGCATCCCGCTCGCCGACGGGGCCGGCGTGGTGGAGAGCGTGGGCCCGGACGTCACCGAGTTCGCGCCGGGCGATCTGGTGGTCTCGTGCTTCTTTCCCGACTGGCAGGACGGCACCCCGACGATCGGCGACTTCAGCCGCACCCCGGGCGATGGCATCGATGGGTTTGCCCGGGAGCATATCGTGCTTCCCGCCACCGCTTTCACGCGGGCCCCCAGCGGGTACGACGCGGTCGAGGCGGCGACGATCACGACCGCGGGCCTGACCGCGTGGAGAGCGCTGGTCGTCGACGGCAAGCTCAAGGCCGGCGACACGGTTCTGCTGCTGGGAACCGGCGGCGTCTCGATCTGGGCGCTGCAACTCGCGAAGCAGATGGGCGCCACGGTGGCAATCACCTCTTCCTCGGACGAGAAGCTCGAGCGGGCCCGATCGCTCGGTGCCGACTTCCTGGTCAATTACCGCGCGCAGCAGGACTGGGGCCGCGTCGTGCGCGACTGGACCGGCGGGCGCGGGGTGGATCATGTGGTCGAGGTTGGCGGCCCCGGCACGCTCGCGCAGTCGATCGAGGCGGTGCGTGTGGGGGGACATATTTCCCTGATAGGCGTGCTGACCGGCGGTGCCGGGGACGTGCCCACCGCGGCGCTGATGTCCAAGCAGGCGCGGCTGCAGGGTCTCATCGTCGGCAGCCGGCGCGAGCAACAGGACTTCGTCCGCGCGCTCGAGGCAGGCGG
>JAHJWA010000059.1 GCA_018828205.1 Alphaproteobacteria bacterium | reverse complement strand
CCGGTCTGGCTGGCGATATCGCTGATCTCGGTGCGGATGCGATCGATCGCATCGGCTTCCTTGTCGGCGAAGGCGGCCCACTTCTTGTCCTTCTTGACCCGCGAGGTCAGCCAGTCGTCGTCCATCTCATTGCCGATATAGGCTTCGAGGAAGTCGACCCGCTTGACCTTGTGACGCTCGGCCAGACGCAGCATCTGGCCGCCCAGCGCCGTCAACCTGCGGTTGAAGGCGTAGAGATTGTCGACCAGGAATTCGATCTTGTTGGCGTGGAACTGCACGCTCTCGACCTCGGCGGTGAGCTGTTCGCGCAGCGCCTCGTATTTCTTCTCGTTGGCGGCGGGGAAATCCTCACCGCGACCGAGCAGGTCGACGCGTTCGCCCTGGAGCTTCTCGAATTTCTTGAACAAATCCTTGATGCGCGCGAAGCGTTCGATGGCATCCGGCTTGAGGGCGGCTTCCATCTGAGCAAGGGACATAGTGTTGTCCTCTTCCTCTTCGTCGTCCTTCTTGGCCGAGCCGTCCTCGCCGTCCTCGTCCTCGGAATCGCCGTCCTCGTCCTCATCCTCGTCGTCTTCGCGGATGGTAGGGCCGGCGGTTTCTTCCGAGATCTCGCCGTCGTCATCGTCGTCGGCGTCCTCGGTCATCTTGTCGGCCGGGGGTTCCTTGGAGAGCATGGCATCGAGATCGAGAATCTCGCGCAGCTGCATTTCTTCGGAATTGAGCGCTTCGGACCAGTGGATGATCGCGTGGAAGGTGATCGGGCTCTCGCACAGGCCCATGATCATCATGTCGCGCCCGGCCTCGATCCGCTTGGCGATCGCGATCTCGCCCTCGCGGCTGAGCAGTTCGACCGCGCCCATCTCGCGCAGGTACATCCGCACCGGATCGTCGGTCCGCTCGCCAACGGCGAGCTTCTTGGTGACGTTGGTGGTGGGGGTCTTGGTCTCTTTCTTGTCGCCGGTGGTGGCGATTTCCTCGACCTCGTCGTCGCGATCGGCTTCGGCTTCAGCCTCGGCATCTTCGTCGTTCTCGACGATCTGGACGCCCATTTCGCTCAGCGCGGTCTGGATGTCCTCGATCTGGTCGGGGCTCATCTCGGCCGAAGGAAGACCGTCGTTGAGCTCGTCATAGGTGACGTAGCCCTTCTTCTTGGCCTTCGCGATGAGCTTCTTGATCGAGGCCTCGTTGAGGTCGATCAGGGGAGCGTCTTCTTTTTCGGCGGTCTTCGACTTGCTGGCCATGGGTGTCGCGTCAGTCCGTTTTATGGGCCGCATCCGCCGTATCGGCGGAGCGGCTGTCTGATTCCTGCCGGGCCCTGCTGGCCCGCTTGCTTGCCATTTGCCCGAGTCGCGCCTCGAATTCCAGCTTTCGCCTGAGCAGGCGCTGCTGCTCGGCGAAAGCGCCTTCGGGATCGCTTTCGAAACGCGCCGTGGCATCGGCCAGGGCGGCTTCGAGCGCGGGCCTTTCGACCAGCAACGACACGGCTTCGGCCAGCTCCTCGCGCGCATCATCCGGGTCTGTGCCTTCATCGAGGAAGGCGAAACGAGAGGTTTCCGGTGGGGCAGGCAGGCCTTGGATAGGCGATATGGGCGATCCACCGGGCAAATCAAGCGCTTCGGCCGCTTCGAGCAGCAAATCGATCGCCGGACCGACATTTTGGTCACGCATGGCGAGATCGCTCAGCCCCTCCTCGTGGCGCACGATCTGGTCGGGAAAGCGCGCCAGCCCGGCGATCACCGCCGCCGCGAGCGAATCGCGGCCGCCGCCCGAAATGATGTGGCGCAGTCGCGCGGCGGCTTCCGGGGTGAGCGTGGGAGCGGGCGCGGGGCGGGGCGGTCCGCCCTTTTTCCACGGAGCGCGCGGCGTCCATTCGCGCTTGGGAAAGGCGAAGGCGGAGAATCGCTCGGTGAGTTCGCGGCGGTAGAGCGCGCGGATATCAGGGTCCGCGATCGTCTCCGTGTGGTCGAGCAACCGCTGCTTGAACCCTGCCTTGTCCTCGGGCGAGGCGAGCGGCGTCGCCTCGTGCTCGACCTGCCACAGCGTGTCGAGCAGGCTGCCCGCGCCCTGGAGCAGGGTTTCCAGCGCCTGGCGGCCCTCCTGGCGCAGCAGGTCGTCGGGATCGAGGCCCGAGGGCAGTTGCACGATCGCCAGCGAGTGCGAGGGGCGCAGCAGCGGCAGCGCGCGCTCGATCGCGCGCATCGCCGCGCGGCGGCCGGCGGCGTCGCCATCGAAGCACAGGATCGGGCGTTCGACATGGCGCCACAGCAATTCGAGCTGCTGCTCGGTGAGCGCCGTGCCCATCGGCGCGACCGCCTCGCCGATCCCCGCCTCGGCCAGCGCGATCACGTCCATATAGCCCTCGACCACGATCATCCGCCCCGACTGGCGCGCGGCGGGCGCGGCGCGGTGGAGATTGTAAAGCGTGCGGCCCTTGTCGAACAAAGGCGTGTCGGGGCTGTTGAGATATTTGGGCGCCTTGGGGTTGCTCTCGGCATCCAGGATCCGCCCGCCGAAGGCGATGACCCGCCCGCGCGCATCCTGGATCGGCAGCATCAGCCTATCGCGGAACCGATCGTAGGGATCGCGTTCCTCGACCGAAATCCGCATCCCCGCCTCGACCAGCAGCGGCTCCTCGAAGCGCGCCAGCGCGCGGCCCAGCGCCTGCCGGCCTTCGGGTGCATAGCCGAAACCGAATTCGCGAATCGTCGCCGCGGAAAAACCGCGTCTGGCGAGATAGCCACGCGCCGCGGTGCCTTCGCTCCCGCCCAAATTGGCGACGAACCATTCCTGCGCCGCCGCGGTGACATCCTGCAGGCCCGCGCGCTCCTCGGCGCGGCGGGCGGATTGCGGGTCCGGGGCCGGGACCTCCATCCCCGCCTCGACCGCGAGTTCCTTGACCGCATCCATGAAAGCGAGCCCGCGCTGGTCGGTCATCCAGCGGATCGCATCGCCATGCGCGCCGCAGCCGAAGCAGTGGTAGAAGCCCTTGGCGTCGTTGATGGTGAAGCTGGGGGTCTTCTCGTCGTGGAACGGACAGCACGCCTTGAACTCGCGCCCGGCCTTCTGCAGCCGGACATGGCGCCCGATGACCGTGCTGAGCGTGATCCGCGCGCGCAATTCGTCCAGCCATTGGGGGCTCAGCATGGCCGACCGCTATCGCTTAGGGTGAGGCCCCGAACCCCGTTCGTGTCGAGCGAAGTCGAGACACGCTCACGCAGCGGCCGCGCATGATGCGAGACCTTTTGCCAATCCCCGGCGGCCAGCGCTTCCTTCTTGGCCCGCGACCACTTCTTCACGCGCAACTCGCTTTCAAGGGCCTCGGCCCGGGTGGTGAATTCCTGAGCCCAGACGAAGGCGGCCGGGCGCCGCCGCGTGGTGAATTCGCAATATCCGCCATGCCGGTGCTGGGCGATACGGCGTTCGAGATCGTCGGTATGGCCCGTGTAGTATTTGCCGTCGGCGCATTTCAGCATGTAGCACCAGAAGGGCATTGCGGTTCCTCCCTGCCAGCGTGTCTCGACTTCGCTCGACACGAACGGATGATTTCTTGCGCAAGGAACGCAAACCGTGGTCCGTAAACGCAGCCGCCCCAATTCTGCCGTTCGCCTCGAGCGAAGTCGAGAGGCGCGGGCGCCGATTACTCGCCAGGCATTTCGGCAGGCGGGAAGGGCGCTGTGACGCTGGCACTCGTGTCGTCGGTCTCGAACTGCCAGGCCTCGGAGGGACCCTCGGGAGCCAGGGTGGACTGCCACCAGAAGGTGATCGTCGCGCCCGGGGTCCATTCGCCGCGGGTCACACGCCAGATCAGCCGGCCCTGGTCGGAGGTCACGCCGATCGCTTCGCCATCGCCCAGAGCGGTCTCGGCCTGCTCGCGCGAATAGCCGATCGAGCCGTTGAACCCGGTCGCGCGGCGGGTGGTGCGCAGCAGCGTGGCGTAGCTTTCGCCCGCCGAGTCCCCGCCTGCGGCATCCGCTTGCGCCTTATCCGCGTCCTCTTCTGCCAGCGTCACCTTGTGGACATAGGTGTAGACCGTGCCCGCGGGCATCGTGGCGGGGTCGCAACTCGCGGTGTCGCGCGGGCAGGCGACGAAGCTGACGATGCGGCCGATCTCGCGGCCATCGGCCATCAGCGCCGCCTCGACCTCGGTGCCTTCGGGCCCTTCGATTTTCGCGCCGAGCATCGCCGCGTCGTAATTCGCCGCGATCAGCGTGCGCGGCGCGGCGAGGGTGGCGGTCGGGGTCGGCTCGGCGACCGTTTCGGTCTGCGCCGAATCGCCGCAGGCGGCCAGCGCCAGCGGCGCCAGCGCAAACGCGCCGAAGCGCAGCAGGGTCCGGGTCGCGGTCACTGCAGACTCTCCTTGACCAACGCGCTGGCCTTGGCGCCGTCGAGCACCGCGCCGTGGCGCGCTTTGAGCTCCGCCATGACCTTGCCCATGTCCTTCATGCCCTCGGCGCCGACCGCGGCCTTGGCCTGCTCGATCGCGGCGCGGGTTTCCTCCTCGCTCAGCATCTGCGGCAGGAACTCGCTGATCACCGCCAGCTCGCCGCGTTCCTTGGCAGCCAGTTCCTCGCGCCCGCCATCCTCGTACATCTGGATCGATTCGCGCCGCTGCTTGGCCATCTTCTGCAGCACCTCGATCACCAGCGTGTCGTCCTCGGGTCGCTTGTCGCTGGTGCGCAATTCGATGTCGCGATCCTTGATCTTGGCCGCGATCATCCGCAGCGTCGCGGTGCGATCCTTGGTCCCGGCCTTCATCGAGGCGGTGGTGGCGGATTTGATGGTGTCGCGGATCATGGAAACGGCCGTTCGTTAAAGTGTGGATGGATCGGCGCTGACATAGAACGCCGGGCCGCAAAGCCAAGCGTTCCTGTTGACGGCCAAGCCTTCCTGTTGACGGAACGCCCGGCGCGCTCTAGCCGCTGGGCCTTAGCACACATTGCCGACAACCCCTGATACCGGAGCGCCCCATGGCCCGTCCCGCACCTTCGCACGCGCAACCGACAGGGGCCACCGGAGTCGTCGTCTTCGCCGACGGGAGCTGCGTCTGGGGCAAGGGCTTCGGCGCGACCGGCAGCGCGGTGGGCGAGATCTGCTTCAACACCGCGATGACCGGCTATCAGGAGGTGATGACCGATCCCTCCTACGACAGCCAGATCGTCACCTTCACCTTCCCGCATATCGGCAACACCGGCGCGAACGAGGAAGACCACGAGAGCCGCGGTCTGGGAGCGGTCGGCTGCATCGTGCGGCAGGAGGTCACCCAGCATTCCAATTTCCGCGCGCAGCAGGAATTCGCCGACTGGATGGTCGCGCATGGCAAGATCGGCCTTTCGGGCGTCGACACCCGCGCGCTGACCCGCCGCATCCGCATTCACGGGGCGCCCAATGCGGTGATCGCGCACGACCCGCGCGGAAACTTCGACATCGCGGCGCTGCAGGCGCAGGCGGCCGAGTGGTCGGGGCTCGAAGGGCTCGACCTGGTCCCGCGCGTCACCCGCGACGGCCACGAGGACTGGAGCGGCGGGCACTGGCAGCTCGGCCATGGCTACGGCGCCGGGCAGGGCGAGCGGCCGCACGTCGTTGCGCTCGATTACGGCGCCAAGGATAACACCTTCCGCTATCTGGTCAGGGCCGGGGCCAAGGTGACAGTGGTTCCGGCGCGCAGCACGCTCGAGGAGATCCTCGCGCTCGAACCCGACGGCGTGTTCCTCTCCAACGGCCCGGGCGATCCCGCGGCCACGGGCGAATATGCGGTGCCGGTGATCCGGGCGCTGCTCGAGCGCGACGTCCCGCTGTTCGGCATCTGCCTCGGCCACCAGCTGCTCGGCCTCGCGGCGGGGGCGAAGACCGCCAAGATGTTCCAGGGCCACCGCGGCGCCAACCACCCCGTCCAGCGGGTCGGCGGGGGCTGGGGGACAAGCGAGGGCCTGGTCGAGATCACCAGCATGAACCACGGCTTTGCGGTCGATGGCGACAGCCTGCCCGCGAGCGTCGAGCAGACCCATGTCTCGCTCTTCGACGGCACCAATTGCGGCATCGCGATCACCGGCAAGCGCGCCTTCGGGGTGCAATACCACCCCGAGGCGAGCCCGGGGCCGCAGGACAGTTTCTACCTGTTCGAGAAGTTCGTGGGGATGTTGGGGGATGACTGACCTCAACATACTCCTAGAATGGGTGGGGATCGCTCTGGCCACATTAATGGTTTTGCTATTGGCCGTCGCAGTTCCACTGAGCCTTCGGCGAAATCGAAAATCCATCGATCTTTTCGATAAGACTGAACTCGATGAACTACATATCTGTTTGCCTGATTGTCGACTTAAAGGCGTGACTAAAAAGCTATCTCAAATGGGATGGGACGTCGTAGAGGCCGAACAAAATGCACAAAGCGCTGGGTATTCGCAGGTTCTTCTTAAACGCAGAGATGAAGCTAATGCTGCCTCAATCAACAAGGTGCTGCACAAGCTAAACCGGATGCTGCTTCTTCCTATCGGTCCTTTAGGACTGAAGCGGTTAGGCGAGGAAAGCGCTTAGCCATGCCCAAACGTTCCCACATCTCCCCTCATCTGACCTGCTCCCTTCCCCTTGGGGAAGGGTTGAGGATGGGGGTACGGCGGTGATGGCCGGGAGCGACACTGCGGGCGGGGTACACCCATCCCCCGGCCCCTTCCCTCGAGGGAAGGGGGGATCAGCGGCGCTGATTGCGGGCAAGGGCGATTTCCTCGGCGATAGAATGGAGCACGCCGTCGGTGTTTTCGAGGATGTCGTGGTTCCAGAAGCGGATGACCCTATATCCGTGGGCTTCGATGCTGGCGGTTCGCGGTGCGTCCGTCTCGGCGCAATGCTGCCCTCCGTCGCACTCGATGGCGAGTCGCAAGCTGCGGCAGGCGAAATCGACGATATGCTGGCCGACAGGAAATTGCCGAGTGAATTTCACCCCGCCGAACTGGCTGGCGCGCAGGTGCGACCACAAGCGGCGCTCCGCATCGGTCATGTCGTTGCGCAGCTTGCGCGATACGCCGGTCAGTTTCTTGCCTGCCATCGCCGCACACCCATCCCCAACCCCTTCCCTCAAGGGAAGGGGCTATTCGTAGCGAAAGCCGTCTGAATGCCCAAACGCACCGACATCTCCTCCATCCTCGTCATCGGCGCCGGGCCGATCATCATCGGTCAGGCCTGCGAGTTCGACTATTCGGGCACGCAGGCGATCAAGGCGTTGCGCGAGGAGGGT
>JAHJWA010000420.1 GCA_018828205.1 Alphaproteobacteria bacterium | reverse complement strand
TGCCCGCCGGTCGAGCCGAAACCGCCCTCGCCGCGATCGGTCGGATCGAGATCTGCAACCTCTTCCCAGCCCGCGCGGACCACGGGCGCGAGCACCAGCTGCGCGATCCGGTCGCCGCGCGCGACCGCAAAACTCTCCGCGCCGTGGTTGACGAGGATGATCTTCAATTCGCCCCGGTAATCAGAATCGATCGTGCCCGGCGCGTTGGGCACGCCGATCCCGTGCTTGAGCGCAAGCCCCGAGCGCGGACGCACCTGAATCTCGTACCCCTCCGGAATGGCGAGCGCGAAGCCGGTGGCCACCGCGTGGCGCGCACCGGGAGCCAGTTCGACCGCTTCGGCGGCCACGACATCCATCCCCGCCGCGCCCGGCGTCGCATAGGCGGGCAGATCGAGCCCGTGCCCATGCGGCAGACGCTTGAGGCGCACACCGACCGGATCAGTCATCGTGATCGTCCTGCCTCGCCGCCAGCGTATCGGCGGCCCGGCGCACGAGTTCGCGCGCCACATCCGTCTTGGACATTTGCTCGAGCATCTCGACCCCGGCTTCGGTGACGATCTGGACCTGATTGCTGTCGCCGCCCATCACCCCGCCATCGCCGGTATCGGTGACATTGTTGGCGATGATCCAGTCCGCTCCCTTGCGCTTGCGTTTGGATTTGGCGTTCTCGAGCAGGTTTTCGGTCTCGGCGGCGAAGCCGACCAGCAGGCTCGGGCGGTCGCGGCCCGCGGCGACGGTGGCGAGGATGTCGGGGTTTTCCGCAAGCATCAGCGCCGGCGGGGCCGAACCGCGCTTCTTCATCTTCTCGCCCGCGACATGGCTGCTCTTCCAGTCGGCCACCGCCGCCACCATGAAGGCCGCATCGGCGGGTAGCGCCCGCTTGACCTCGGCAGCCATTTCCTCGGCGCTTTCGACATCGATCCGGTCGACCCCGATCGGGGTCGGCAGATGCACCGGCCCCGCCACCAGCGTCACGCGTGCGCCGGCGCCGGCCGCCATTGCAGCGATCGCGAAACCCTGCTTGCCCGAGCTGCGATTGGCGAGATAGCGCACCGGATCGATCCGCTCCCAGGTCGGACCGGCGGTGACCAGCACGTGCCTGCCATAGAGCGGGCGATGTTCGGGATCGGGATCGAATTCGGGCTGCCCCGCCAGCGGATCGACCGGCGCGGCTGGCGGTTGCGGCCAGGCTCCGTCATCCGCGCCGGCGAACTGGAAATCGAGGCCCGCGCGATCGCTCAAGGCCGCCGCCGAAGCCTTGCCCTTGCGCGCCAGCAAGGGTCCGCCCAGATCGGGCTCGGGGGCGCCGACATCCTGCGCATCCCCGGCGTCGAACCACGGGTCTTCCGGAAAATCCTGCTCGGGCAATGCTTCCAGCTCCGCATCGATCTGCGCATGCGAGCGCTTGGCGGTGCTGCGCGGGATGAGGGCGGAGAGCAGCGAATTCCAGGCGCCCTTGCTCTCGACCTCGGGTTCGGGCTCGAGCGCCTCGGCGGCGAGATCCTCGCGGCGGGATTCGGGCGCGGCGGGCTGCGCCGCCGTGATCCCGGAAGGAGCCGCCGGCTCCGGAACATCGAGATCGAGATACCTGGCGATCGCCTGCAGGACGGCGGGCGGCTCCGGCAACCTTCCCGGGCCGTATTCGCCGCAGGCCATCGCGCCCTCGCCCGGCTCCATCACCTCGACCCCGGCCTGGCGCAGCCATGCGACATTGCGCACCGTCGCCTGGTGCTGCCACATGCGTACGTTCATCGCCGGGACGGCAAGCACCGGCTTGTCGGTCGCGAGGATCAGCGTGGTCGCCAGATCGTCCGCGATCCCCGCCGCCATCTTGGCGAGCAGGCTCGCGGTCGCGGGGCAGACCACCACCAGATCGGCCTGCCGCGAGAGCTGGATATGCCCCATCTCGACCTCGTCCTTGAGATCGAAGAGCGAGGTATAGACCTTGTTCTCGCTCAGCGCAGCCAGCGCCATCGGGGTGACGAACTGCTGCCCGCCATCGGTCACCACGCAGGTGACCTCGCCCCCGGCCTTGCGGATCAGCCGGACGAGCTCGCAGGATTTGTAGGCGGCGATGCCGCCCCCGATCACCAGCAGGATGCGCGGGCCGCTCATCGCGGGCGGGCTCCCGCCACGATCGTCCGCGGCGCGCGGTCTGCAGACCCTGTGCTGTCGTTTGCTCTCATCGCTGCGCTTGCTAGCGCCCTGCAGCGGCGAATGCCAGCGGGTTTGACCCCGCCCTGGACCCGCTTGCACCGCGAGGTCCAGGGGCGCATAAACTCGCCAGTCGCTCCAGGGGGAGCGCATGGGGGGATCGCCTGCAATGCATCTTGTTCTGAGCGCCATCATCGCGCTGCTCGCCGTTCTCGACGTGGTCGTCGGGTTCGGATTTCTGGTCAACCCGGCGCAGGCCGGCGGCGAATTCGGCCTGTCGGTGCTGGGGAATGCCGGCACCTCGGCCTTGCGCGCGGATTTAACCGCCTTCTTCTTCGTGGCGGCGCTGTTCATGGCCTGGGGTGCCTGGCGGCGGCGCGGCGAATTGCTGCTGGCACCGCTGGCGCTGTTCACGATCGCCTTCACCGGGCGGCTCATCAACCTGCTGGTCGAGGGCGCCTATGAGGACTGGTGGATCCCGATGGCGGTCGAGATGGTCCATATCGTGATGCTGGCGCTGGCGATCCGCGCCTGGCCCAGCCGCCGCACCGGGTTCTAGCTTCGCCCGAGCGCGGCGCGGACGAGCGAGCGGGCGGCCACCGGGACGAAGGCCAGACCGATGAACATCGCCGGGGCCACCACCGCTCCCCAGTAGAAATTGTTCGCGCGCCCCGCGATCATGAAAGCCAGGGCATAGCCGAGGTAGAGCAGGCAGGCGGTGCGGCCGGCATCGCTTTTCCAGCCGGCCCAGCCGAACACCATCAGCACCGCGAGCGGGCCGGCGATGGCGTGCGGCAGGAAGCGCAGATTGCTCGACAGGACGATCTTCGAGAGCCAGCCCGCCATCCCGTCCAGCGCCAGCCACGAGGGGCCGAGGGGATCCTCGGGCCCGACATAGGCGGCGACGGTCGAGAGATGGACCATCAGCAGCGCGGCATAGATCAGCGTCAGCAGGGCCCAGGCGGCGCCCTCGCGCCAGTCGCGCCGCCACAGCGCCATCGCCGCCATCAGCAGGACGAAGGGCAGCGCGTGTTCGCGCAGCATGAACGCCAGCGCGGCGACCGCCAGCGAG
>JAHJWA010000058.1 GCA_018828205.1 Alphaproteobacteria bacterium | reverse complement strand
GCAGGCCGATGCGCTCGCGATCCGCCCCGCCAACGCGCCCGGTGCCGCAACCGGCGATCCCGTCGCCTGCATGATGCTTTCCCCAGAGGCTTGACGACGCCGGGTTTGTTTCGTACTTGTTCCGTGTTCGTTCGCTCGGTCCCGCCGGGCATCTGGCACAAGGACCCTGCGATGCTGACCCGCAAACAACACGAGCTGATCCGCTTTATCCAGCTGCGGCTGGAGGAAAACGGCATCTCGCCCTCCTTCGAGGAAATGAAGGAAGCGCTCGATCTGAAGTCGAAGTCCGGCGTCCATCGGCTGATCAGCGCGCTCGAGGAGCGCGGCTTCATCCGTCGTCTACCCAATCGGGCGCGCGCTCTCGAAGTCATCCGGACACCCGAGGATGCGGTCCCGGCCGCGCGCAGCCAGATGCCTGCCAATGATACCGTCATTCCGGCGCTCGCCGCCAAGACCGTCCCCCGCGAACCCGCCAATGACGTGATCGAACTTCCCCTCCACGGCAGAATCGCCGCAGGCGCACCGATCGAGGCGATCGAGGGACAGTCAAGCCTTCCCGTCCCCGCCGCGCTGCTCGGCCCGGGCGATCATTATGCTCTCGAGGTTTCGGGCGATTCCATGATCGAGGCCGGGATCTTCGACGGCGATTTCGCGCTGATCCGCCGCACCGACACCGCGCGCGATGGCGAGATCGTCGTGGCGCTGGTCGATAACGAGGAAGCGACGCTCAAATATCTTCGCCGCGCGGATGGGCGGATCACGCTCGATCCTGCCAATGCCGCCTACGAACCGCAGGTCTATCGCGCGGATCAGGTGCAGGTCCAAGGCAAGCTCGCAGGGCTTCTGCGCCGCTACCATTGATCGAGCTTGCGCAGGGGTTGGATGCGGCCAGAGCCCGCGTGGGAAATCTCGTGCCGCCTTGTCCTGCGGATCGCACGCGTTGCTCTGAGCCAATTCAGCCGTTCGCGTTGAAGATTTCTCGCCGTTCGTGTCGAGCGAAGTCGAGAGACGCTGTCACTCGCGCTCCGTATCTCGACCGCGGCCTTCGGCCTATGCTCGACGCGAGCGGGGTTCGACAGGCGACAACAGGGCGCGCCATCAGGGCGGGCGGGGTCGTAATACCGAGGAGCGAGCGTCATTCGCCCCGCCCGCGCCACCAGCCGTGAGCCCCCTGTCCCTGAGCGACCGTGCGCACCTCTTCGCCCTCGAGATAGACCAGCGCTCCGCCCTCGCGCTCCAGGAACCTGCGGTCGGCCTTGAGCCACACCGGGCGGCAGCTGTGGGGCAGAAAGCGGTCGGCGACGACGATATGCGCGCGATCGCAGGCTGCGGCCAGCGCACGTTCCTCGACCATCTCGTGCCCTCGCGCCATCAGCACGCGCCAATCGCGCTCACCGCGCCGCAGGGTGATCGCGCAGAATTCCGGCGTACAGCGCGCCCCGGGCCAGCGGTCCAGCGGGATGACCTCGCCGGCCGATCCCGCCATCTCCAACAGATTGTCGCGCGCGTAGGAACTGCGGCTTTCGCGCAGGACCAGCAGCCGCTCGTCCTCGCCGACGATCCCGACATGGCGCCCGTCGCGGGTGATCAGCAGATCGGCCTTGGGCGTGGCAAGGAACATCGCCAGCCCTAGTCCCAGCGGGGCCAGCCCCCAGGCACGCGCCCTCCCCTGCCAAAGCGCCAGCCACGCCAGGCCCGCCACAATCACCAGCAATGTTCCCAGCCGCATCTGCGGCATCAGCTTCACCGCACCCGGTTGGTCGGCCACGCCATGCGCCAGCGCAAGCAACAGCTCGATCGATCGCCCAACCAGCCACCAGACCGGCGCTCCTAAACCGAAGAGATCGAGCGCCAGCGCCAGCGCCAGCAGCGGCATGGTGACGAAGGTCACCAGCGGGATGCCGATCACATTCGCAAAGGCTCCGTAGATCCCTGCGCGATGAAAGTGGAACAGCACGATCGGCATGAGAGTGAACTCGATCAGCAGGCCGGTGACAAAGAGCACGACGACGCGCCGCCCGGTCCGCGCCAGCCAGCTCTCCTCGCGCGGTGCGAGATAGCGGCTCACCCAATCGGTGCCGCTCAACGCGACTATCGCGGTTACCGCGGCGAAACTCATCTGGAAGCTCGGCCCGACCAGCGCTTCGGGCCAGAGCAGCAGCACAACGAAAGCCGCCACCGCCACCAACCGCATCGAGAGCGGTTCGCGCCCGAGGCTCAGCGCCAGCAGCACCAGCAGCGCGCCGATGCAACTGCGTACCGTTGGCACCTCGGCACCGGTAAGCAGCGTGTAGCCAATCCCCGCGAGCGCCCCGATGGCGGCGGCGACAAGCGGCAGACGCACCCGCAGCACCAGCCACGGCCACAGCGCGAGCAGCTTCATCGCGAGGAAGTAGGCCGCGGCGATCACGGCGCTGACATGCACCCCGCTGATCGAGAGCAAGTGGGTGAGCCCGGAATCGCGCATGGCGATCTCGTCCTCCTCGCCGATCGAGCCGCGATCCCCGCTGGCGAAAGCCGCGGCGATGGTCCCCGGCGAGCCATCCAATTTCTCGCGGATATGCGCGCTCAGCCGCCTTTGCGCATCGGCCAGAGCATCGTCCTGGATGGCGGGTTCGACGAGCGTAACGTCACCCACCAGCGATCCGGTTGCAGCTAGGCCCTCGAACCACGCGGCGCGGGCAAAATCATAGGTTCCGGGCAGGATCGGAGGCGCCGGCGGCATGAGGCGCGCCCTCAGCCGTATCCGCGCGCCCTCCTCGAACCCGGGCGAATCCTTCGCCAACGGCACGTTGACCCGCACCCTGATCGCCCGTGCCAATTCCCCATCGCGGACCGCGAGCACCAGCCGCACGCGATCTTCTGCGGGCTGCTCCTCGCGTTCGAGGACGCGCCCATCGAGCGGCATCATCCGCGGGTAGTCGATCGGTTGCGCCCCCACTATCTCGGAACGTGCCCAGACAACAGCGAGGCCGGCGGCAAGCATGATGCATAGCGAGGTTACGGCGACCAGCAGGCGGATGCGATC
>JAHJWA010000419.1 GCA_018828205.1 Alphaproteobacteria bacterium | reverse complement strand
CAAAGGAATTTCTGCCACCGGCAAAGACGATCGGTGTGCCTTCGGGCGTAGTGGCCGCACGGTGACGTTCGGCTCGGCTTCTGAGGAAATCGCGAGCATTGACGACGGCCGATGTGAGACTGGCGGAATGGTTCGACCGGGACCCCGTCATGGGGCGCCACGAAGTTCCGATCTCGTCGAGATAGAGGGCCGCCGTCGTCTCCCGCATCTGTTCGAATGCGGTCATGCTGGCCTGTGCCGCCTGCGCGCGCTCGATCTGTTCTTCCAGATTTCCCGAATGAATTTCCGATCCATCGGCGCAAGCAAGCAATGCGCGAATTTCATCGCTTGCCCGGTCGAGCTGGGACGACTTGCGACTGGCTGCGCGATGGAAGAGATTGACGAAGCCCCAGGCGATATCCTCCGCATCGGCCTCGAGGGCCGTATCGGCGAACATCGCAAATAGGTCTGACCAGACGCCTGCCAGCGTTTGCTCGATGGCATCGCCGCAAGGGAAGTCGGTGCTATTGTACGGCGCGGGTTTGATGCTGAAGCCCGACAAGTCGAGGCCGGCAAGCTGTTCAATGAAGCTGTCATACATGGTTTTGTCTCCTGATTTTGAGCCAGGGATCGGAGACGCGATTGAACTGCCTCGTCGCCGATCCGCCGGAGCCCGATCAGGGCCGGGACAAGGGGGGAGGCGCACTGCGCAGCAGGAAACCTGAGGCCCTAGGCTGGCGCGGGCCACACGGGCCGACGGGACTCAGGTTGCGCCTGACCCCGACCGGCCCAGGGCCTCTCCCGGCGGACCGGTCGGCGAGGCAATTCGACTGGCCGCATTCACTCAAAGCTGGAGCAATTCCAGGTAAGCGAATGCAGGGCAGCAGGTCGGGGTTGTTACGGTGAGGAGCCCACTCGCTCAAAGATCGCTTCTCCATTCGAGAACCGTCCGACCAGACGCAGATCTCCAAAGGCCTTGGTGAACCTGTCGGACACCTGGGCAAGCCATCGCCGGGCGCAGCCTGATCTCGCCTGCCGGGAACCGGCTTCCCGATACTGTGCGTCCTCGCGTTCCACGAGCCAGATGGCGGCAAGACCGCAGTAGGTTGAAATGCCGCAGTCGGAAAAGGCGTTGCGGAGCAGGATGCGATCTTCGTGGCCGCGCCAACCGTCAAATGGTTCCAGCGAAGGGAAGAGAGATCTTGCCGTGTCAATGACATCGTCGACGAGACATTTGTAACCCCAGTCCCATTCGTCTTCCGGCTCGTCGATCAGACGAAAGGCCGCGATGGCGCCGCTCGGGTAGCTGACAGAGCGTCCCATGGTTTTCTCCCTCAGGCAGCTTGTTCAAGATCGACGTCGCCTTCGGCAGATTTCCGCTCTTCGACACCGCCCCGGCGCAGGAGCAGGCCTGCAGCCTCCTCGGCCTTCGCAGCGGCTGCCAAAATCGCCCGGTCATCGGACTTCAGCAGTTCCAGCCAAGAAGCGATATAGCTCGCATGATGGTCCAGGTGAGCAATTGGTAGACCGAGTTCGGCACCGAGAATTGCCGAGGACAATTCGGCGACGAGCTCTTCGGCGGCATAGGCCTCGGTCCCGAAGCGGTTCTTCAGATCGCGATCGAGGCGCGAGGGATGGCCTGTCCAATGAGACAGCTCGTGCGCAAGCGTTGCGTAGTAGTGCTCATAGGTATCGAAGAGGTCGCTAGGTGGCATCGTGACCCGATCGCGAACCGGTTCGTAGTAGGCCTCGCTGCCGTGCTGGCGCAGGTCTGCTCCGACCGCATCGAAGAAGCGGTCGAGGCGTCCCTGTCGTCCTTCCGGTTCGACGGGCGCAAGCAGCGGTTTCGGATAATACATTTGCGGGAGGCCGTCGCACTGGTCGGCATTGAAGACTGCATAGGCCTTCAGAACACGGCGGGTTACGGTGTCATCGTCACCAGTGGGATCCTCGACTGCCTTCTCGTATGTCTTGTAGAAGATCGCGATCGTCGACTTCTCGCCCTTGCAAACCTGCCCACCGAGTTTCTGACACTGTCGATAGGTCATCCAGTAGGGCGACGCATAGCCGCAGGCGTCTGCGACCATCCACAGCCAGAAGGTGTTCATCCCGCGGTAGGGCGTTCCGCAGGCGCGAAGCGGACGCGAGACCGGCATACCGCGCCACGGCTTGACCCACGGCCTGGTCCCCTGCTCGAGCTTCTCGATGATGGCCGCGGTGATGCGCTGCGCAGGCGATTGCGATGCGTCTGAGCGCTTGTATTTTGGCATGGGAGTTCTCCTGAACGCCAAGACGATATTGTCCCGGTTCGATCAGGTCAGAGCCCTCTCTCCTCTCTGCCGAAGAGATGGCGGAATTACTTTTTACTCCTGGCCATTTCGACAGGCCAACTTACGCAGGTTGGCTTCAATTAGCTGCGCCGTCCCTGTGCGATCCTGGATTGCCAGGTGCCTTTGCCATTGCCAACTTGCGCATCGCACCACGCTGCGCTAGCAGCGCTCGCTATGCGCCAATGGCTCGGTTTCCTGTTGCTTGCCATTATACTCGTCTCCCACGGGGGGTTTTCGGGCGCGGTGCCGCATGCGGAGCAGGCTCACAGTCATGCTGCGGGCAGTTCCCACCATGCTCCCGCACCCGTCGAGGAAGCCATGGAGACCAACTCCGTAGCTGCGGAAACCGCGAATCCCGGAGAAACCGCACCCCACGCGTCCGCGCACAGTCATGTATCCGTTGGGCTGCCCGAGACTGCTTCGCCGTTCGCTTCCTACCTCGCGGAGCGATCGCTTCTGCTGCCCGGCGAGGCAGCAGCCTTGGTCGGCAGCAGCACCGCGCCCCTTACAGAGCCACCACTAGCCTGAACGCACAAACTTGGCGCCCGGAATCCCGGGCCGCGCAATAGGTTTTGAAGTTCAGGAGTTTCCAAAATGAACGCGATTTCGCGTGCCGCCTTGCTGGCGGTCACGGTCATGTCGGCGAATGCGGCTCATGCCCAGTCGCTGACTCTGGAAGAGGCCATTGAGCAATCGGTCTCGAGCTCGCCGCAGGGCGCTGCGACAGCAGCGAGGATAGAAGGGCTCAATGCAGCCCGTGCCGCTGCTGATACGAAGCCAGCCGCTACGATCGAGGGTTCGATCGAAAACATCGGCACCTCAGGGTTCAACGAGTTCCAGATAGATGGAACCTATAACCAGAGGCTGGAGCGGGGCGGCAAGCGGCTGGCAAGGATCGAACTCGCCGAGGGCGAGATTGGTATCGCTCAGGTAGAGGCGCTGGTCCGTCGTCTGGACCTGGCCCGGCAGGTGCAGGAGCTCTACGTCGAAACGCAGGCGGCTGCACTGGATCTGGAACTCGCGCGCAGCCGAGTGGAGATCGCCGCGGCGCTTCAATCCGAGGTGCAGCGCCGTGTGGACGGTGCACGCGACCCTCTGTTTGCGGGGACCAGGGCGAGAACCGAGCTGGCAGAGGCAGAGGTCGATCTGGAGCTGGCAGATCACGCCCTCGACGCAGCCAAGGTTCGCCTCGGTTTATTGACAGGCGTTGACCCGGCAGAGCTTGCGGTCGTCACCGAGGGATTTCTCGAAATGGAGACGCCGGACATCGACCTGCGAGAGCTCCCCTCGATCGATCTCGCCCTGTACGAAGCGAGACGCGAACGGGCGAATGCCAACTATCGCCTTCAGCAAGCCTACAGCCGGACCGACCCCACAGTTTACGCCGGCCCGCGAGTATTTGGCTCAGGTGATGTTGCCGTCGTAGCAGGGTTTTCGCTTCCCTTACCCAATCGCGCCTTGAACCGCGCGAATATCGATCGGGCGACCGCCGAGCAGCGGCAGGTGGAGGCAGATTTGGCGGTGGAACGCTTCCAGCGTCAGCGCGATGTCGCTCTTGCCGCCGAGCGCGTCGAGGAAGCCCGACATGAAGCCGAGGCAATTCAAAGTCGGGTGATCCCAAGCGCCGAACAGACCCTGCGCGAAGTTCGCGCAGGCTACAACCGCGGCGGCTTCACCTTTCTCGACGTCTCGACCGCGCAGTCTGCACTGCACGAAACGCGCGTCCGCTTCGTCGATGCCGTTTCCGAATATCACGAGGCGAAAGTCGAACTCGACCGGTTGACCGGTCGTTTCGCCGACCTCGTTGGGAGAATTTAAGATGCGCAAGACCTACATACTAATCGCTGCCCTGCTGGCCGCACCGCTGGTAGCCTGCGGACAATCAGGCGACGAGACGGACGTTTCGGAAGGCGAAGAAGCTGCGGCTGACGATTACGAGCGCGGTCCGCATAATGGCCGGATGCTCCGCGACGGTGATTTCGCGATCGAGGTCACCGTGTTCGAAGACGGCGTGCCGCCCGAATATCGGCTCTACACCTATCGTGACGGCGAGCCGATCGATCCCGACACGGTTCGCGCACGCGTCATGATCACGCGTCTTGACGGCGAAAAGACGACCTTCAGCTTCGAACCGCAGGAGGACTTTCTTCGCGGCCAGGGAGTACTTGTCGAACCACACAGCTTCGATGTGGTGGTCGCTGCCAGTATCGGCGACGAAACGCATAGATGGGCTTTCGAATCCTACGAAGGACGCGTCACTATCGCGGATGAGGCAGCGCGTGCCGCCGGGATCGAGACCGCAACGGTCGGCCCGCAGCAGGTCGGCGAAACCGTGGAGATCATCGGCCGGGTCGAACTCGATCCTTCAGGGAGTGCAGAGGTCGGCGCCAAGTATCCGGGCCCTGTCGTTTCCGTCCATAGCAATGTCGGCGATCGCGTTGCGAGAGGCGCGCTGCTAGCCCGGGTGGAGAGCAGCTACTCGCTTCAGACTTACTCGATCTACGCACCAATTTCCGGTGTAATCACAGAGCGCAACACCAATGTTGGCGACATCGCCGACAGCGATCCCATGTTCGTTATTGCCGATCCATCGCGAACCGTCGCGACTTTCCCGATTTTCCCACGCGACATCGAGCGTGTCCGTCCGGGCCAATCGGTCCAGATTCGCGGCCTTGAGGGACAGCGGTCACAGGGCTCGAACCTTCGCGACTTCCTGCCGCTCGCCGAAGTCAGCAACCAGGCTGTCACAGCCAGGGCCCCGCTACCCAACCGGGACGGGTACTGGCGCCCGGGCATGGCGGTGCGCGGACTTGTGTCGGTCGATCAGCGGACGGTTCCACTGGCGGTGCGCACCGACGCGATCCAGCAGTTCCGCGATTTCCGCGTGGTCTTCGCGAAGATCGGCGAAACTTACGAAGTTCGTATGCTGGAGCTGGGCCAGGAGGGCCCTGAATGGACCGAGGTCATTAGCGGGATCGATCCTGGAACGGTCTACGCAACCGAGAACAGCTACGTGATCAAGGCCGACATCGAGAAGTCGGGCGCGAGCCACGATCACTAAGGGGCGCCAGAACATGCTTGAACGGATCATCCAGCTGTCGATCAGACAGCGCTTCGCAGTCCTCGCTGCCGTCATTCTTCTGGCAGCGCTGGGCATCTACAATTTCGGCCGGCTCAAGATCGATGCCGTTCCGGACATCACCAACGTCCAGGTGCAGATCAACACCTCGGCCCCCGGTTTTTCCCCGCTTGAAGCGGAACAGCGGATCACCTTCCCGGTGGAGACGGCGATCGCCGGTCTGCCTGGGCTCGAATATACTCGCTCGGTATCACGCTACGGTCTGAGCCAGGTTACGGTGGTCTTCGAGGACGGGACCGATATCTTCTTCGCCCGTCAGCTGGTCAACGAACGGCTTCAGAGTGTCCGATCGAGTCTGCCTGAAACCGTCGAACCCGAGCTGGGCCCTATCGCAACCGGGCTTGGCGAAATCTTCATGTACACCATCGAAGCCGAGCCGGGCGCAGTCAAAGCGGACGGTTCACGCTACACGCCGCAGGATTTGCGGACCCTCCATGACTGGGTGGTAAGGCCGCAGCTACGCACAGTACCAGGCGTCACCGAAGTCAATTCGGTGGGCGGCTACCGCAAGCAATATGTCGTCGCACCCGTGCCCACCCGGCTCGCAGGCTTCGGCCTCACGGTCGAGGACGTGATCGAGGCGCTTGAGAGCAACAACGCCAATGTCGGTGCCGGTTACGTCGAGCGTTCGGGATCGCAATATCTGATCCGCGTGCCCGGACAGGCTGAAGACCAAGGCGATCTTTCCGGGATCATCGTCGCGTGGCGCGAAGGTGTGCCGGTGAGGATCGCGGACGTTGCCGATGTCAGCATCGGCTCCGAAATCCGCGATGGCGCGGCAACCAAGGACGGTCAGGAAGTCGTCCTCGGCACGATCTACATGCTCGTAGGAGAAAACGCGCGTGACGTGAGCGTTGCGGTTGCCGAACGCATGGAGGAGGTGAACCGCTCGCTGCCCGGCGGGGTCATAGCGAATACGGTCTACGATCGATCCAAACTGGTCGAAGCAACCGTCTGGACGGTCGAGAAAAACCTCGCCGAAGGAGCGCTGCTCGTCATCGTCGTGCTGTTTCTGCTGCTCGGCAACATACGTGCGGCCCTGATCACCGCCGCTGTCATCCCGCTGTCCTTCCTGATGACGATCACTGGCATGGTCGAAAGCAACATATCGGGCAATCTGATGAGCCTGGGTGCACTCGACTTCGGCCTGATCGTCGATGGCGCAGTGATCATCGTGGAGAACTGCCTGCGGCGATTCGGAGAAGCACAGCATTCGCTTGGCCGACTGCTCAATCGGGAGGAACGGTTCAAACTGGCCTCGTCAGCCTCGGCAGAAGTCATCCGTCCGAGCCTGTTCGGAATCCTTATTATCACTATCGTCTATGTGCCAATTTTCGCGCTCGAAGGTGTGGAAGGCAAGACTTTCCATCCCATGGCATTGACGGTCGTGATCGCGCTGACCGCAGCCCTTCTGCTTTCGCTGACCTTCGTTCCCGCCGCCGTGGCGACGTTCGTAACCGGCCGGGTCGAGGAGAAGGAGAACCGGGTCATGCGCGCTGCCAAATCGCGCTATGTTCCCATGCTGGACTTTGCGATGCGCAAGCGCAAGCTTGTGCTGGCGGCTGCTACAGGGCTGGTGGTCCTGAGCGGTTTTGCAGCGACCCGCCTGGGTTCCGAATTTATCCCGAACCTCGATGAGGGCGATATCGCTCTTCATGCTCTGCGCATTCCGGGCACCAGCCTGTCGCAGGCCGTGTCGATGCAAGGCGCACTGGAGGAACGGATCAAGACGTTTCCCGAAGTCGACACCGTCTTCGCCAAGATCGGCACCGCGGATGTGGCCACGGATGCGGTGCCGCCTTCGGTCGCGGATACCTTCATCATCATGAAGCCACGCAGCGAATGGCCCGATCCGCGCAAATCCAAGGCGCAACTGGTCGCGGAGATGAACGAGGCGGTCCAACAGGTTCCCGGCTCGCGCTACGAGTTCATCCAACCGATCCAGATGCGGTTCAACGAACTGATAGCCGGGGTCCGCTCGGACGTCGCGATCAAGGTGTATGGCGACGATCTCGAACAGCTTGCCGCCACGGCCGCGGAAATCGAAAGCGTGGTGTCTGCCATCGAAGGATCGGTGGACGCCCAGACCGAGCAGGTTACGGGACTGCCGTTCATCCAGGTCGTGCCGGACCGCATCAAGCTGACCCAACTCGGCCTGAATGTCGATGATGTGCAGATGGTCGTCTCGACCGCGATCGGCGGAGCCGAAGCGGGGCAGATCTTCGAGGGTGACAGACGGTTCGACATCGTTGTGCGTTTGTCCGAGGAGCTGCGAGAGGATCCCCAGGTTCTCGAACGGCTACCGATCCCGCTTCCGGGTGGCGGATCGGTTCCATTGTCGGAAGTAGCATCAATCGAACGGACCCAGGGTCCGAACCAGATCAGCCGGGAGTCGGGCAAGCGCCGTGCGGTGGTGACCACCAATGTACGCGAGCGTGATCTGGGTTCGTTCATAGCGGAAGCGCAGGAACGGGTCGCTACGCAGGTCGAACTGCCAGAGGGGTACTGGATCGAATATGGCGGCACATTCGAACAACTCCAGTCAGCTGCTACGCGTTTGCAGATCGTTGTTCCGCTCGCTTTGTTGTTGATCTTCGGCCTGCTGATGGCGCTGTTCCGATCCGCAAAGGACGCGCTGGTGGTATTTTCCGGCGTTCCCCTGGCCCTGACTGGCGGCATCGCGGCTTTGCTGCTTCGCGGTATCCCCTTCTCGATCTCGGCCGGCGTCGGCTTCATCGCGCTTTCGGGCGTCGCCGTGCTCAATGGCCTCGTGATGCTGACTTTCATCAAGCAATTGTTGGAAGAAGGTCGCCCGCTCGACGAAGCGATCAGGGAGGGCGCACTGGCGCGCCTTCGACCGGTGCTGATGACAGCGCTGGTTGCCAGCCTGGGGTTCGTCCCGATGGCCCTCAATGTCGGCCTTGGTTCGGAAGTGCAGAGACCGCTCGCAACGGTCGTGATCGGCGGAATCGTATCCTCGACCATCCTCACGCTCCTCGTCCTGCCCGCGCTCTACCGCGTGGTGCGTGGCCAGGGCGAAAGGACAGCTGAAAAAGCGCCTGGCGAGGCCCCCGCAACAGCGTGACCTGTGAGCGCGCTTACCATCCATCGGAGTAAACGAATGAATTTATCGGCAATCCCTAAACCAGGCGGTATCCCGTCGCGCTACCTGATCGCCATCGCATTGATGGTCCTGCTACTGTGCTCAGGCGTCGAAGCCTGGGCACACAATGTGGCTGAGGGCGACAAGGGCTACATACAGGAAAGCAGCGGGGTGCTGTTTTTCCCCTTCATCTACCTCGGTGCGAAGCACATGGTGACCGGATACGATCACTTGCTGTTCCTGTTCGGGGTGATCTTCTTCCTTTATCGCATGAAGGACATCGGCATTTATGTGACGCTGTTCGCGATCGGCCATTCGACGACATTGCTGTTTGGCGTGCTAACGGGGATTTCCGCAGACGCCTATGTGATCGATGCGATCATCGGGCTATCGGTCGTGTACAAGGCTCTCGACAATCTGGGCGCTTACCAGCGCTGGTTCGGTTTTCAGCCGAACACCAAGATCGCGACGCTCGTGTTCGGCTTTTTCCATGGTTTCGGTCTGGCAACCAAGATCATCGAATTCCAGATCGCGAAAGACGGATTGGTCCCCAATCTCATCGCCTTCAACATCGGTGTCGAGATTGGCCAACTTCTCGCGCTAGGCGGCATCTTGATCGCCATGGGCTTCTGGCGCCGAACCAGCAGTTTCATGCGTCACGCCTTCGCTGCCAACGTCCTGCTCATGACCGCGGGCTTCGTTCTCGTCGGTTACCAACTCGCCGGCCTCACCGTCAGCTGAGCCCCTTCCACGGAGACCAATACAATGTTCAATTCACAACGACCATCGACCGACGATCTGCCAACCAACGGGCAGCTTCTGCGCGCGACCGCAATTGCCGCTATAGCCGCAGGTGCCATTCTCGTGACCGTAGTTCTACCCAGCGAATATGGCATCGACCCAACGGGCGTTGGACGTGTGGCTGGTTTCACGCAAATGGGTGAAATCAAGCAGCAACTCGCGCTTGAGGCGGCTGCCGACGAGGCAAGAGTGTCTGCCGAGGCTGAAGCGCCGCAGACAGTACTGGCAGGCAACCCGGACAGCACGGCAAGTGACGCGTCGGGGCCCAGTTCGGATGTCACCACACTCACTCTCGCTCCTGGCGAGGGGGCCGAAATCAAGCTGGTCATGGCAAAAGACAATATCGTGAAATACGACTGGTCGGCTTCTGGCGGCGCGGTCAATTTCGATACCCATGCCGATGCCCCAGGCATTTCCTACCATGGCTATGGAAAGGGCAGCAATTCGGGCGGCGAGCAGGGAACGCTCGTTGCCGCCTTCGACGGGAGTCATGGGTGGTTCTGGCGCAACCGTTCGGGTGGAGCGGTAACGATAACCCTGCGCACTCAGGGAAATTACACCGAAATCAAGCGCGTGGTCTGACCCGCGTAGGTTTGTGAAAGAGATATCCCTATGCTCGCCGTCCTCGCCAATCGTACATATCGGCATTTGTTTCTCGCCCAGGTGATCGCGCTTGTCGGGACGGGTCTGGCAACAGTCGCGCTGGGACTGCTTGCCTACGACATTGCCGGGGCAGACGCAGGCGCGGTGCTGGGAACGGCGCTAGCAATCAAGATGGTAGCCTACGTCGGCATCGCACCGATCGCCGGGGCTTACGCTGACCGGTTGCCCCGCAAGAGCCTCCTCGTGGCGATGGACGTTGTCCGAGGGGCTGTGGCGCTGGTGCTCCCGTTCGTAGATGCCGTGTGGCAGATCTATGTGCTTATCTTCGTGCTACAGTCGGCCTCGGCGGTATTCACTCCAACCTTTCAGGCGACCATTCCCGAAATCCTCCCGGACGAAGAGGATTATACGCAAGCGCTGTCGCTTTCGCGGCTCGCCTATGATCTTGAAAGTCTGCTGAGCCCGATGCTGGCGGCCGCGTTGCTGGCCATCATCAATTTTCACTGGCTCTTTGCGGGCACGTCGGTCGGGTTCATTGCGTCAGCCCTGCTGGTAACGACCACCGTACTGCCCCATCGGAAAGCAGCGGCAAAGAAAGTGGAAGGCATATGGCTCAAGACTACACGCGGCATGCGAATTTATCTCAAGACGCCGCGCCTGGTCGGTTTGTTGGCAGTGACCCTGGCGGCCGCGGCCGGTAGCGCCATGGTGATAGTCAATACCGTTGTGCTCGTAAAAGAGATGGGCCGCACGCAGGGCGAGGTTGCACTTGCGCTGGCGGCCTATGGCGGCGGCTCCATGCTTGCCGCATTGGCACTTCCCAGACTTCTGAAGCGGGCGAACGATCGTAGCGTGATGATCCTGGGCGCCGGTTCGCTGGCGCTGACGCTCGCTGCACTGGGACTGGCATTGCCTGGTATCGGCAACCAAGCTCTTTGGTCCGTACTTCTTGTCGGCTGGCTGGCGATGGGAATTGCCTATTCGGTCTGCGTGACGCCAGGCGGAAGGCTTCTGAAGCGATCTTCGGACGAATCGGATCGCCCGGCTCTGTTCGCCGCACAATTTGCGCTTAGCCATGTCTGTTGGCTGATCGCTTATCCGGTAGCAGGCCAGGTTGGGGCGCGATTAGGGATGGCGCCCGCTTTCTTGCTGCTCGCTGCTTTGGCCGGGCTCGGATTTATGCTTGCGCTGTGGATTTGGCCGCGATCCGATCCCTCGTCGTTAGTGCATACCCATCCCGATCTTCCACCAGATCATCCGCACTTGGCAGAAGACGGTTCACAAGCGCACGCGCACGATTTCGTTATCGATGAACTGCATACAGCGTGGCCGGGCAAGGTTTAGCTCTTCGTGCAAGCGCAAAAGAGCGGCCCGTCCCCGAAGGGACGAACCGCCCGCCGATTGACCTGAACCTGTCAGGAGGGATCAGGCAGCTCGCTCGGCAATTGCGTCTTCCGGCCCATTGATGGCAATTTCATCATCTTCTTCGTCGACCGGCTTTTCTGCAGGGACAAAACGCATGATCTCAGGGATCCAGCTCTGCGCCCGTTCCTTGACATCGGCCTCACCGATGAAGTTGCCCGAAAAGATGCGCTCGGCAGCGCTCGCCAGTTCGGTCTTCTTCGAGGCCGCATAGCGACTGACCAGTTCAGGACCGCCCGCAGCATCGAGCGCTTCGAGCGTGCGAGCCTTGGCCACGCGGTCGAAGTAGTTCGCAGCCGTGGGACGCCACCAATGCGCGGTCTCGATTTCGAGGAGGGAGCCGAGTGCCTCGTGCATCGGGACCGAACGCTCGCCTTCGCAGGCAAGGCTGGCGACGAGCGTGCGCGAGACGACATGGCCAAGCCACGCCGAGCGCGCCTCGTCGGAAAGCGCCCGGAACCTGGCAAACCGCTCGACGTCTGTCTCGCCCGAGCGCCAGCTTTCGTCGAGCGAACCAGCGAACTCGGCCAGAGCAGCACTCGCCGGTGCATCCTTGGCCTCGAACCCGGCAACCGGTCCGGACGCGACCGAGCCGACAAGCGTCGATGCCTTTCTGGCGCGCCAGTCGTGCCCATCGGCATCCGCGAGCGTGAAGACCATGAAGTCGAGCGCCAATGCCGGATCATTGGCGAGATGGATCGCGAGGATGTCGCGGCGTTGCATTGCAAGCTCGTCGAGCAGGCGCTGCGAAAGCGAGCTGCCCTTGGGTTTCACCGCTCCGCTTTCTTCGACTGCCTCGACCACACCTTCGTCAGCGATGACTTCGGTCTCGGTATAGAACTGCGGGACCAATGTCGGCTCGCCATTGCGCGAGAGGATGAGGAAGGCACCAGCCTCGGATTTCAGTTCGTCGGCTAGCACCGGCGGGCGATCGTTGAGCGCGCGCATGGCGCGATCGATCACGACCAGTTCCTTCTCGGCCTTCGCGACCTCGTCCTCGTCGCTGTCTTCGTCTTCGAGCACGGCGGCGACGCGGTCGTAGTCGGCTTCGAGTTCACCGAGTTCCTGCGCCTCGTGTTCGGTCATTGGGGCAGGCTCGCTGGGCAAGCGGCTTAAACCTTCGACGAGGTCATGGCTGACATAATTGCCAAGCGTCGGTCGCACCCAGGCAAGGCCGTGTTCCTGGGCCGTCCTGGCGGCCGCTTCCTCCATGGCCTTGTGCGCGAGGTCTTCGAGCAGCGCGACATCGATCCAGCTCTCGCTGGCATCATCATCGAAGAGTTCGCGCTCGATCCGCCCACCCGCAGCGAGGTAGGCATCGCGACCGACAAGAACAGCGCGTGGATCGGAACCGCGCACCGTGGCGTCGAGCACCATGCGGCGGATCGTGTCGGGCGTGATCTGGTACCAGGCGTCCTGCAGCTCGGCATAGACATGCGCCTGGCGTTCCACGTCGGAGATCGCGCCGTAGGCCTTGGCCATGTCGAGCGTGATCGTGCCTTCGGCGAGCGCTTCGAAGACGCAGGGTGCTAGACTTGCCAGGCGCAGACGCCCTTCGACGAACCGGACGGTGAGGCCGAAGCGGCGCGCCACGTCTTCAGGGGTAGCCCCAGCCTCGATGATGGAGGCGAAGGCCTGCGCCTCGTCGGCCGGGTTCATCGCGAGACGCTGGAAGTTCTCGGCAAGGCTAGCTTCGCGTACTTCGCTTTCCTCGCCTTCGATGACGAGGCAGGTGACCTCGTGGTTTTCGGGCAAGGTGCCCTCTTCGGCCAGCGCCAGCAGCGCGGCGAGGCGGCGACCGCCGGCCTCGACCTCGAACTTGCCGCGCTTGGCCTTACGAACGACAAGGTTCTGCAGCAGGCCGCGCGCAGCGATGTCTGCCCGCAACTGGAGGTCGGCCAGTACGTCGCTCGACTTGCGAACGTTACGCGGGCTCGGGATGAGCTTCTTCAAGGGAATCGACTGGATCATAGGTGTTCTCCTGATGGAATGAAGGCGCAGGTGAGGATCACGAGGCCCACAAGCCCAAAGGGCTCCCTCCACTCTCATTCTGAGATTGGGGTCTGCCCGAGGGATCAGGCGGCAAGCGCAGGGAGGACCGACGCGGCTGCGGAGACTGGCACGAACAGCCGCGTGCGGTAGCGGATGATCTCGGTGAAGCAGCCCTTGCCCTTGTACCAGTCGAGCCGATCGGGCGAGAACCCGGTCAGTTCAAGGCGCTGTTCACCGCCTACCAACGATCGTTTCACGGTTAGTGGATCGTGGCTTGCGAGGTTCAGCGGCTTGCCGCTTGCGATGACGAGGTCGCCGATCTGCTCAGCCGATGGTCCGGTAACTCCGGAGAGGCCAAAGGTGTCGGCGATTGCGGCAAGGTCAATATCGAGCACTTCGCGGCCGATGATCGACTGACCATCCTCGGCCACGAGCCGAGTGACCCGAACATGATCGCCGGGCAGCCGCTTCCAGACCGGAAGCAGCAGCCCAGTGGCGAGATGGACACGCTCGGTCACTGGTGAAGCGGCGGCCTCCTCTTCCTCGGCGCGCCAGGCGCTCGTGAACGCGGTGACGCCGATTTCTTCCCAGAGGCTCTCAGTGAGTGCCTCAAGGGTCCAGTTCGCGGAATTGAGCGGACGCAGAAGGCGTCGGCGTTCGACCACGGCCCCGTCGTCGGCGATGAGGCGCCGGGCTGGAACCGACAGCGCGACCTTGCCCGAGCGCGCATTGCGCATCGGGATCGCATGCGGGCTGCCAATCTCGTGCATCCGAACGAGGCGCTGCATGCGCAGCGGCCGCAGGTGCCTCACGACTTCAAGCGAGACGAGGCGGGTTTCGGCACCGGTCACAGGATCGGTGCGCAAGAGTTCGTCGGCGAGGATATCAAAACTATCGACCCTCACGGTTTCCAGTCCCTGGTCGAGCGTTCCGGCCTCGCGCGCGGCTTCGATTCGCGCTTCGACAAGGCCGAGGTATTCGTCGAATATGGCGTTCTGGAGCGCGATCGGCAGCGCGAGAATGCGGTTGAGCCAGCGCTGGATCGTCGGGAGATTATCGGTCAGTCCGCCATCGGGGTTTTCAAGCCGCAGGCCGGTGCTCTCGACGAAGTTGCAAAAGCTCGTGGCCTCGAGCTTGCCGTCATAGAGCAGCTGGAACCAGCGGCTGAGCGCGTCGCGTGCATAGTCGCTTTCGAGATTGTCTGCCGGATCGAACAGGTTCTGTCCGCCGGTCTGGCGCTGGCCGCGCGTCAGCGCGCCGAGGGCATCGAGCCTGCGCGCAATGGTCGAGATAAACCGGCGTTCGCCCTTCACGTCTGACGTCACCGGCCGGAACAGCGGGGCCGAGGCCTGATTGGTGCGATTGGTGCGGCCGAGCCCCTGGATGGCGTTGTCAGCGCGCCAGCCCGGCTCGAGCAGGAAATGAACCCGGCGCTGCTGGTTCCTGGCGCCCAAATCAGCATGGTAGGAACGCCCAGTCCCGCCCGCATCCGAGAATACCAGGATGCGCTTGGTTCCTTCCATGAAGCTTTGCGCTTCGGCGACATTGGCACTGGGACTACGCCGTTCGAGGCGCTGCTGGCCATCGCGCCCCAAGACAAGCCTGCGGGTCCGGCCTGTGACCTCGGCCACGGCTTCGGTTCCAAAGTGCTCGATGATCGCATCGAGCGCTATGGCGATCGGCGGCAGCGCGCAGAGTTGCTCGATCAGTGCATCGCGTGCTGCCACGGCGCGCGGGCAGAAAACGGGATTGCCCTCCCCGTCGCTCATCGCCTCGGAGCGAAGATTGCCATCCTCGTCGGCAAAGACCTGCATCAGGCGCACCGGGAAGCTCTTCGCAAGATAGTCGATGACATATTCACGCGGGGACAGATCGATATCGAGCGCTTCGCGTTCTTCCACGGTAAGCTCGGCAAGGCGCCGGCCGAGCATGGCTTCGGCAGTCGAGACCAGCTGCACGACCACCGAATGGCTTTCGCCAAGTGCTTCTTCCATCGCCGGGATCAGGCTCGGCAGTTTCATTGAGAGCAGGAGCTGCGCAAAAAAGCGCTGCTTGGTGCCTTCGAAGATCGACAGCGCCGCAGCCTTGGCGTTGCGATTGAGCGTATCGCCGCTGTCCTCGTCGACAACACGGGTTGCTTCGAGCGCGGCTTCGAGGTTGCGGTGAATGATTGCCCAGGCATCGGCATAGGCATCGTAAATCCGCACCTGCGCTTCGGTCAGATTGTGTTCGAGGATTTCGTACTCGACCCCGGCGAAGGACAGCGCACGGGCGAGGTAGAGGCCCTGTGCCTTGAGGTCGCGGGCGACGAGTTCCATCGCCGCGACGCCGCCAGCGCGGATCTCGGTCATGAACGCCTCATGGGTCGGGAAAGCAGTCTCGGGACCCCACAGGCCAAGCCGGGCGGTGTAGCCAAGGTTGGCGATATCCGAGGCACCTGTAGCAGACGCATAGAGCACCCGGGCGCGCGCCAGATGGTTCTGCAGCCTGAGACCCGCAATGCCCTGTTCGGAACCATTGACCTTGCTGCGGGTCGATGAGCCCCCGAGCGCATTGGCCATGGCGTGGGCTTCGTCGAAGGCGATCACACCATGGAAATCCTCGCCCGCCCAGTCAAGGATCTGGTCGAGCCGCGTATCCTCGGCGCGTCCCGAGCGCAGCGTCGGGTAGGTGACGAAGAGGATGCCTTCGGACATCGTGACAGGGTGGCCGAGTTTCCAGCGCGAGAGCGGCTGGAGATCGAGCGGCAGCCCGCCAAGCGCTTCCCAGTCCCGGCGAGCGTCTTCGAGCAGAGCCTCATTCTTGGTGATCCACACATGACGCCGCTCGCCTGCGAGCCAGCGATCCATGATCACTGCTGCGATCTGCCTACCCTTGCCCGCTCCGGTCCCGTCGCCGAGGAAAAAGCCTTGGCGGTAGGCGTGGCCGTCTTCGGCAAGCTCAATCGAGGTGCCTTCCTGGCTAACCTTGAAGCGACCCGGAAGATCGCGCGCGAATGCCTGGGCAGCGTAGACCAGTGTCTCGCATTGCGCTTCGGACACGAGGCCATCGGCCTGCCAACCTGCGGGAAGGCGCGGGCGAACGTCCGGCTGGGGCGCCGCGACCGAGCCCATGGCGACCGATTCCACGAGTGGGGTGGGATGGACCGGCGCGTCTTCGAACACGATGCGGCTGGGCCGGTAAGGTAGGTAGATGCCTGTCTGTTCGGGCACCGGTGCGGGTTCGGAGAGGATCGAATAGGCAAGGTCGATCGCATTCGCGGTGGCTGTTGGTGTCGCTGCGAAAGGCGCCAGCGGCCGGGCCGGCGTGCGATTCGCTGAGCTATTTCCAACGAGGCGCACTGGCTTGCTGACTGGGAGGCGATGGAGGCCGGCAGAGGTCTGCACTCGTCGCGGTAGCTCGGTGACAAGTTCGCCGAGCGCGATCAGGTCGCAGGTATCTCCGGTAATAACTGGCGCGGACTCGGTCTGCGTCTTGTCGAACACAACCAGGCGAACGGCAATTCCCGTGCCCGTCCGACAAAACATTTGTTGCAGCCGAACATCGAGCAGGAGCGATGCTTCGTCCTGTGCCTTGGCGAAAGTGGAAGCATCGAAGCCTTCAGGCATTATTGCGGCAATCCTCGCTCCAACGGCGGCAGACCGGATCGCGCTTCGCAGGTGGCGCTGGGCTGTATCGCCGTCCTTGCCGCGCTCCTGGCTGCGGGCGAATGGCGGGTTCATCAGCACGATAGACGGCACAGGGCCGCGATGCAGGTCGGCGATCAGTTCCCCGTCATGCCCGGTGATCGTGGTCGAAGGGAAGATGTGAACCAGACCGTCTCGTCTTGCCGGATCGATCTCGTTGAGCAGCAGCGAAGCGTTCTGGACGCTGCCCCAAAGCGCGAGTGCGCCATTGCCTGCGGACGGTTCGAGTAGCGTGTCGTGCGCAGAGACTGCTGCGGCCTTCGCCATCAGCCATGCCAGCATTGGCGGGGTCGAGAACTGCTGGAGCTCGACCTGTGCTTCGCTGCGGACGTGACGTGGCGGCAATGCTGCTTCGAGCCAGTCGAAGCGCGCTTCGGCTTCGTGCACGCTCGTGGCAAGATCGATGCGCGAAACCTCCTGTAGCCAGAGCAGTCCGCCGATCTCGGTCGCGTTGTTGTAGTCATCGATGGTCCAGGCGCTTCCCCAATCCAGGGCGCCGGTGTCTTTGGCGAACAGGCCGGAAATGTCGGCACGGGTCAGATGGCGTCCCGAGGCAAGAAGCGCCGCAATCCTGTTGCCGATTGCGAAGGCCAGGGGCTCTGACGGCAACTGCTCGCTGGCGGGAAACAGGTCTGATTGAAACATGGCAATTCGTCCTCCTGATGAGGGCATCGGGACACGCCCTCTGCCGGATCAGGAATTCGAGAAGCCCTCTCTCCTCTAACGCGCCGCCTTGCGGCGCAGCCATGCTGTAAGTTCGTCGTTCCAGTCGGTATCGCGTGACGAGGGTTTGTGCACATGGATCGTCCGCCCGTCTTGCGCGTAGGCAGCCAGGCCACGCGACGCGGCCAGCTCGCCGCCAGCATCGTGATCGAAGAAGAGATGAAGCTCGGTCACGCTCTCGGGCACGCTGACGAGGCCGAAGCGCTCATTGCCCAAAGTCGCCCAGACGGGGATGCCGGTAAGAGCATATGCCGACATCGCGCTCTCGATTCCCTCAGCGAGGCCGAGCCTGCCTGAAGCCGGAGCGAAGAGGCGGACAGCAGCTTCACCGAGCGCGCCGAGCGCGCGCTTCGGCTTTTCGAAGCCGGCCTTGGCATTGCCCGAGAGGAACGTGCGATGGATGGCGATCGGCCCCTCGTCGAGGCTGACCGCCGCAATCATGGCCGGCAAAAAGCGGGTGCGTCCTTTCGGGCCAAGAGGGGTTCGTGGATGGAAGCGTAGCGCCGGAGATGCGGCGAGGATACCGCGGCTCTCAAGGTAAGCCTTTGCAGGACTGGCTCGTAAAGCTTGCGCTTCGTGCCAGATCCTCAACGCTGCCGTCGAGGGTTTGCGCGTTCTGGTCGGCTCGGGACCGTCAGCGTTCGAAGAACCTGAAAAGAACGAGGTCGCGTCGAAACCTTCGCGTGCCAGAGCGGATAGCACGCTCTGTTGGTCGCATCCCGCGAAGCAGTGAAAAAGGATCGCCTTTCGGCCGAGCGTCACGCCCAGCGAAGGTATACGGTCTTTGTGTGCAGGACAGCAGGCCATTCCCTTTGTGCCGGACCATTTACCGCCGCGCGATTCGCAGATGCGGCGGGCTGTATATTCGAGAGAAGAAACATGATGTGCAGGGATGCAGACGGACATTCTCGGCTCCTTCGAAAAGCAGTTGCCGTCTTCCGAGGCAGCCTCTCCTCCCGCCTGTGATCCTCGGCCGCCCATTGCGCGAGATGGTGGTGCATTTCCGGGCATATTGATGTTCGATTTTGCTCTGCCTGCCAGCACATATCGCATGACATATCATGTCTATTTGCATAATCTCGCATGATATGTCATCTAATCGCCCATGCCACGTGCTTCCCGAGCTGCAAGCGGACTGCCGCCCCAGAGCCAGCGCGCCATTGTGCGACTGGGCAAGGACATCGCGCTTGCGCGTCGTCGCCGGAAGCTTCCCCAGCGCCTCATGGCCGAGCGCATGCTCGTATCCATCCAGACGCTCCAGCGTCTTGAGGCTGGCGATCCCACCGTCGGCCTGGCGGTCCTCGCCAGCGCACTCCACGTCTTGGGAATGACCGAGCGGCTTGCCGGGCTGATCGCGCCGGACAGCGACCGGGCGGGGATCAGCGAGGATCTTTCGCGT
>JAHJWA010000418.1 GCA_018828205.1 Alphaproteobacteria bacterium | reverse complement strand
GTTCGCGATATCGAAGCTGGAGCCCATATTGCGGGGGACCGGTTGCCGCGCGAGGATGAAATGCTTGCGCGATATGACGTTGCCCGGGCAACCTTGCGAGAGGCGCTGCGCTTCCTCGAACTCCAGGGCGTCATTCATCTGCAACTGGGGCGCGGCGGCGGTCCGGTCGTCGCACGTCCGCAAACCGGCGATTTTGCTAACAGTCTTTCGCTTATCCTGCATTTCATGGAGGCAGACCTGCGGGGGCTGCTCGAACTGCGCGAAGCGATCGCGCCCGATGTTGCCGCTTACGCCGCCCAGCGAGCGACCACTGGCGACCTGAGCGCCCTTGCGGATTGCCTCAAGGAGCTCGAGCGCAATGTCGAAGGAAGCAGGTTCGAGGAATTGAATCGCCGCTTTCACGACCTTTTGGGCTGGGCCAGCGGCAATCCCCTATTCGGCCTGCTGACTTCGGCGATGCATTTGCTGACCCGCGAATTCTCGCACTCGCTGGGCTATTCGGCGCAGGAACGAGCTGTTCAATTGCGATTTCTGCGCCGCGTTCTTGAGGCCGTTCGCACCGGCGATAGCGAAGCTGCGCGGAACTCCATGGCCCGTCTTGTGTCGGGGTCCGCCGCCTATCTCGCGGAGAGAAGCCCGGAACTGGTGAGCCAGAAGGTCCGGTGGGGACACATTTAGCTACGCGTCCGGGACGGTCGCGGGATGGAGAGGAAGACAACGATGGCACTCAAGAGCCGCATTTGCGAAATTCTCGGGATCGAATATCCGATCCTCCTCGCCGGCATGGGCGGGGCGAGCGTTCCCGCGCTCGCGGCTGCCGTTTCGAATGCCGGGGGGCTCGGCGTTCTGGGCGCAGCGGCGTGCTCGCCGGACCAGTTGCGTAGCTGGATCCGTCAGACCCGCGAGATGACCGATAAGCCGTTCGGGGTGGACACCCTTCTGCCAGCCTCGGTCAGGCGGGGTTCGTCGCCACAAAGTGGTGATGCGCCCGACAACCCGATGGCATTGCTAGGCGAATACCAGGAGTTCACCCGCGATTTCATGGAGCGGGAGCATCTGCCCCACGTCGATGCTGCAGCGGCGATGCGCGCCGCGGGTGCGCCGGAAATGGGCAAGAGCGGGCTCCAGCTGTTCTCGAGAGAGTTCTTCGAGGCGCAGATGGAAGTGGTGATTGAGGAGAAGGTGCCGGTCTATGCCGCTGGCCTCGGCAATCCTGAGCCCTGGATGGACCGTCTTCACGCCAATGGCACCAAGGTCATGGCGGTGATCGGCAAGGTCAAGCACGCTCGGCAGGTGGTCGATTCCGGTATCGACATGATCGTGGCGCAGGGTCACGATGGCGGCGGCCACAATTCCCCGATAGGAACCATGTCGCTGATCCCGCAGGTCGTCGATGCAGTCGGCAATCGTGTGCCCGTGATCGGGGCCGGCGGTATTTCCGACGGGCGCGGAGTCGCTGCGGCACTGATGCTTGGGGCCGAAGGCGCGTGGGTTGGCACGGCATTCCTCGCGACGGTCGAAGCCGGGATCGAGCACTTCCAGAAGGAAGCGATCACCGAAAGCGGCGATGCGGACACGGTCGTCAGTCGTTCGCTGACCGGCAAGCCCGCGCGAATGATCCGAAACAAATGGGCCGATGCATGGGTTGCTGCAGGCAAGGAGCCCCTTCCCATGCCGTATCAGTCGATGGTTTCGGGGCCGGTCATGGCCTCGGGCATCAAGGCCGAACGCAAAGACATCATGCCTGGCTTTGCTGGCCAGGGAATTGGCCTGATCGACGCGATCCGGCCAGCGGCAGAGGTCATGCGCGATCTGGTGGATGAGGCGGAAACAGCCCTGGCCAGCGCCCGTTCATATTCCTGACAGCGGCTGAACGGGGCATGGCATGACCACATCACCCTCACGCGGCTTCGCGGACAAGGCTGCAATTACCGGCGTCGGCGAAACGGACTTTGTGAAAGGCACGGAACGGACCGCGGTTGACATGATGCTCGAGGCATCGCGCCGCGCGATCGCTGACGCGGGGCTGAAGCCATCCGACATCGACGGCATGGTTCCGCCGCCGATCTACACGACATCGGAGGAAATGGCCGCCAACCTCGGCATCGACGTGCTGCGCTATGCGGCCACCGTCCACATGGGCGGCGCCAGCCCGACGACGGCGTTGCAGAACGCTGCGATGGCGATCGCCAGCGGCGTCTGCAATCACGTCCTCGTGACGCTGGGCTGGAATGGTTATTCGGCGCTCAGGCCCAAGGCCGGTGCGCCGCCAACCCGGCCGATGAACATGAACACGCTGACCAATACCATCCAGGGCTATTATATCCCCTATGGCGTGTTCCTGCCGGTCCAGATGTATGCGTGGCTGGCGACCCGCCATTCGCAGCTATACGGGGTAGGCGCGGATGCGATGGCGGCTATCGCACTGGCCTGCCATCGGCACGCGCAGTTGAACCCCCGCGCCTTCACTTATGGTCGGGCGCTCGATGCCGAAACCTATCACGCTGCGCGCTGGATTTCCGAGCCGTTTCGCCTCTACGATTGCTGTCTGGAAACCGATGGCGCCTGTGCGGTCGTCATTTCGCGGATCGATCGGGCGAAGGACATGCCCCATGTGCCCGTGGCCATCGCCGGCACCGCCGAAGGCCATCCTTACCCCGCAGATGATATCCCTTCCCGGCCCGATCCCTTCAAGATCGGGCTCACCTATGCCGCGCCGCGTGCCTTCGAGATGGCCGGGGTCAACCGGGAAGACATGGATTTCCTGCAGATCTACGACTGCTTCACCTATGTCGTTCTGCTGCAGCTCGAAGCTCTTGGGTATTGCGAGCCTGGAGGGCAGGCGGAATTCGTCGCCAACGGACAAATCGAGCTCGGTGGCCGCTACCCGATCAATACCCATGGCGGCTTGCTCAGTGAGGCGCACGTCTGGGGCCTCAACCATGTCATCGAAGCGGTGCGCCAGTTGCGCCACGATTGCGGCGAACGACAGGTGCCAGATGCCCAGACCGGCCTTGTGACCGGCTGGGGGGATCTCGGCGACGGGGCCATTTCTATCCTCAGGAGGTTTGCATGAAAGATGAGCAGGATCTGCCGCCGAAAATGCGGACTTCCGGCCAGAAGGTGCCTGGCAAGCCGCTGCCGCGCCCTCAGGATCCGGTCGAGCAGGAGTTCTGGGAACGCTGTCAGGATGGGCACCTCTATTTCCAGCGGTGTGGGAATTGCGGCCTTTACCGCCACCTGCCCCGGTATATGTGCGCGAAGTGCGGATCGCCTGAATATTCGTGGGAACGCAGCAGCGGCAAGGGGACGCTGTATTCGTGGACTGTCACTCACCAGGCCCTGCATCCTGCGTTTGCCGCCGAGATTCCCTTCGTTGCGGCAGTTGTGGAACTGGAAGAGGGTGTTCGCATGGCCACGCGCCTGATCGACTGGAATCGCGAAAATCTCGCGCTCGACCTTCCGGTGGAAGTAGAATTCGAAACGGTCGGGGATGACTTCCGGCTGCCTGTTTTCCGTCCTCGCGAAAGATAGAAACGCCATGGATCTCGACTACGGACCCGAATACGATATCTTCCGCCAAGAGGTGCGCGCATTCATCAAAGAGCACCGCCATCTTGCGCCGCCTCCGGGTGATCGGGCAGCCCGCCCTTCGGCCGAGGCGATCGAATGGCAAAACCTGCTGATCGCGCACGGCTACACCGCACGGACAATTCCTTGCGAGTACGGCGGGTACGGAGCAGAGCCGGATATCCTCGAATCGCGCATCGTCGCAGAGGAGTTTTCGCGGGCCAGAATGCCGGGAGGGCTCGCCAACCAGGGAATATCGATGCTGGTGCCGACCCTGCTCGAACTCGGCTCCGAGGAACAGAAGCGGCGCTGGATCGAGCCCACCTTGAAGGGCGACGTGGTCTGGTGCCAGGGCTATTCCGAACCTGGCGCCGGGTCCGACCTCGCCAACCTGAAGACGAGCGCGCGAGTCGAGAATGGCGAGTTCGTCATCAACGGGCAGAAGATCTGGACCAGCACCGCAAGGCAGGCCGACATGATCTTTTGCCTGGTGCGGACCGAACCGGACGCACCCAAGCATGGCGGCATCTCCTACCTGATCTTTTCGATGGACACGCCGGGGATCGAGGTTCGCCCCCTGAAGACGATGACCGGCCATGCCGAGTTCAACGAGACGTTCTTTACCGATGTCCGCGTCCCGGTGGACCAGATCGTTGGCCAGCGGGGCCAGGGTTGGCTGGTCGCGAACGCGACTTTAGGTCACGAGCGGGGGATGCTGGGCGATCCCGACGCGCTGGAAAACAGGATGCAGGCGCTCATCGCGCTGATGCAGGACGAACGCACCGGTGAGGGGCGAGCGATCGACAATCCGGTCCTGCGCGACCGACTGGTCGCGCTTCAGGCAGAAGTGGCAGCAATGAAGTACAACGGCATGCGCGTCCTTTCCGATAGCCTGAAGGGAGAACCGGGCGGGATGGCCAAGCTGATTGTGAAGTTGCAAAGCTGCGAACTCGCCCATCAGATTTCCGCGCTGGCGATCGACGCCATGGGCGAGATGGGTATCCTTTATCACCACAGCCCTCGCGAACGCGATGGAGGAGCGTGGCAATGGAACTACATGTTCCAGCTCGGTCTCATCATCGGCGGCGGGACCGCCCAGATCCAGAAGAACATAATCGCCGAACGCGGCCTCGACATGCCGCGCGAGCCGAAGCCGGCAAGGATTGCGGCTGCGGGGCAGCAAACGACGGCCCCCGCACACCAGGCGCAGGGAGCAAACTGATGGACTTCGGACTTTCGCAGGATCAGCAGATGCTGCGTGACGCGGTTGCGCACTGCCTTCGGGACACCTGCCCGCTCGACCACGTTCGCTGGTGTGCGGAGCAGGAGAATCCGGCGAGCGACCGGGTGTTGGAGGCCCTCAACGTTCTGGGAGTCGGCGGAATGCTGGTCCCCGAAGAACATGGCGGCCTCGGCATGACCTTGCTTGATGCGACGGTAGTAGCGGAGCAGCTTGGCTTTGCGGTCGCGCCGGTACCGTTTCTCGCCAGTCAGGTTCTTGCACCGATCGCCTTGCGCGAGGCGGGTAGCAAGGAGCAAAAAGCGCGCTGGCTGCCCAAGATCGCGCGCGGGGAGGTGCGCGTCGGTGTCGCGATCTCCGAAACGGTAGAAACGCGGGACGGTTCGGGTGTTTCCTCCGCTGCCGGAAAGCTCACCGGCACTGCCCTGTTCTGCCTCGATTTCAAAGGCGCCGACGCCTATATCGTGGCCGACGCAAAAGGCAGGCTACACCTCGTCGACGCCGAAGCATCTGGGCTGACGACTATCTCGTTGACCACAATTGATCGCACCCGAAGCGTCGGGGAATTACGTTTTGACGGTGCCGAGGCAGAGCCACTTGCTGACGATGGCGGAGTTGCAACTTCCCGGCTGCGCGATGCGGGCCGTGTGATCCTGGCGGCAGACAGCCTGGGCGCGGGCGAGACCATGATCCAGAAGGCCGTCGCTTATGCTGGTCAGCGCGAACAGTTCGGTCGCCTCATCGGCAGTTTCCAGGCGGTCAAGCATATGTGCGCCGAGATGGCCGCACGGCACGAACCGTGTCGTTCGCTGGTCTGGTTCGCCGCCCACACCTTCGACGCGATGCCGAATGAGGCATCGCTGGTCGCCTGCCAAGCGAAGTCCCACACGGCCGAAGTTCATCGATTCGTCGCCCGCACGTCCACCGAAGTACATGGCGGAATGGGCTTCACCGATCTGCTTGGCCTGCACTACTTCTTCAAGCGGATCGGGTTCGACCGACAGGTCCTTGGCGGGCCGGAAACGGTGCGGGCCGAGGCAGCGGTGCTTCAAGGCTGGACCAAAGCCGCCTGATAAGTTTTACCGGGAGGCGAGCGCGCCAGATCCGCCAGCCCGTACGGAGAGGAGAACTGATGTGATCGAATGGAATCTCGGCGACATTCTCGACGCGATCGAGCCAGCCATGCCAGAGGATGCGCCGGCCCTGATCCATGGTGAGCGGATGGTCACATGGCCCGAAATGTCCGCGCGTTCGAACAATGTTGCGCGCGCGCTGCGTAAACGTGGAGCCGGTGATGGCGCCAAGGTCGCTTTCTATATGCGTAACCGTCCCGAATACGGCGAGCTGATGGCAGCTTGCTTCAAGGGTCGCTTGACCCATGTAAACATCAATTACCGCTACCAGGCCGATGAAGTTCTATACATCTTCGACGATTCCGACAGCGAGGTGATCGTCTACAGTTCGGAGTTCAGAGACTGCATCGTCGCGCTCAAGGAGCGCTTAAGCAAGGTTCACACCTTCGTGGAAATTGGCGACGCTTCGCATATCGCGCCGTTTGCGGTTCCCTATGAGACCCTTGCGCAGGAAGGCGACGGATCGGCGCTCGGCATCGAACGTTCGCCCGGCGATCTTCTTTTCATCTATACTGGCGGGACTACCGGCATGCCCAAGGGGGTGATGTGGCGGCATGATGACATGCGCAAGGCGCAGCTGGATGCGCAGAAGCTGATCGGCCCGGTGCCCCAAACGCTCGAAGAAAATGTCGCGCTGATCCGGAGCGAAGGACCGGGTCGGCGAACCCTTCCCGCCTGCCCGCTTATGCACGGGACAGGCTTCATCACCGCGATCGGCACGCTTATGTCGGGAGGCGCCATCGTCACGCTGGGTGATCCGTCATTCGATGCTGTGGAAATGTGGGAAACCGTTAACAGGCACAAGGTGGAAAGCATCGCGATCGTGGGTGACGCCTTTGCCAAGCCCATGCTTCGCGCGCTCGATGAACACCCAGGCCGCTGGGATACCACCAGCCTCGTGACCATAATCTCGTCGGGTGTGATGTGGAGCAAGGAGGTCAAGGCCGAGCTCTGCAGGCATATTCCTCAGGTGGTCTTGATGGACAGCTTCGGCGCGTCTGAGGGGCTTGGTTTCGGCCTCTCGGTCACCACCGCGCAAGGAGGCACCAATACGGCCAAGTTCGGCATCGGTGAATTCTGCGATGTGTTCGATGAACAGGACCGGAAAGTGGAGCCGGGAAGCGGGGTGCCGGGGTTTATTGCTCGCAAGGGTGCAATTCCCGCCGGATATTACAAGGATACCGAGAAGTCAGCGAAGACGTTCCGTACCATCGATGGCGTGCGCTACTCCATTCCGGGGGACTGGTGCACCGTAGAGGCCGATGGCAGCCTCACCTTGCTGGGTCGTGGCAGCGTATGCATCAACACCGCTGGCGAGAAGGTTTACCCCGAAGAGGTCGAGGAGATCCTCAAGACCCACCCCGCCATCGGTGACGCGCTGGTCGTCGGCGTCCCACACGACAAATGGGGCCAGGCCGTTACCGCAGTCGTCCATCTCACCGACGCCACGCTGTTCGACGAGCACGCGGTCAGGGCCCATGTCCGAAAGCAATTGGCAGGCTACAAGACGCCAAAGTCCATCCATCCGACAAAAACCCCCCTGCGCGCATCGAACGGCAAACCAGATTATGGCACCGCGAAATCGATCGCCGAAAAGGCGGTCCTCGGGGCGTGACCGAGCGCACACCTCCCGATTACGACGCCGTGGTTGTCGGCGCCGGCTTCAGCGGCATCTACCTCCTGCACAAGCTGCGCGAAGCCGGGTTCAACGTGGTGCTTGTCGACGCGGCGGCTGAGCCGGGCGGGATCTGGTACTGGAACCGCTACCCTGGCGCTCGCGTGGATTCTCAGGTTCCGTTGTACGAATTTTCGCTGCCCGAGCTATGGAGATCATGGTCCTGGAGCGAGCGCTTTCCCGGGTGGGAAGAGCTGAGAGCCTATTTTCGGCATGTCTGCGATACGCTGAAGCTTTGGCCGCTGATGCGGATGGGATCGAGGGTCGAAAGCGCCGATTTTGATGCGGGGCCGGGACTATGGAATCTACAGCTTGAGGGCGGGCAATCGGTATCGACTCGCTTCCTTTTACCCGCCCTCGGTTTCGCGTCGAAGCCGTATATCCCCGACATTCCGGGCATTGAGGATTTGGCAGGCGAATGGTGCCATACGGCGCACTGGCCGCAGCAAGGCATCGATCTGAATGGTCGCAAGGTTGCTGTGATCGGAACGGGTGCGAGCGGTGTGCAGGTCGCCCAGGAAGCGGCGAAATGTGCGCGAACGCTGACCCTGTTCCAGAGAACCCCTATCCTGGCCCTGCCCATGCGGCAGGAGATCCTGTCCAAGAAAGTTCAGGAGCGCGAAAAGCAGGGCTACCCCGCAATTTTCGAACAGCGCCGGCTGACAAGCGGTGGATTTGAAGCCCAGTCGCTTGAAGTCTCTGCTTTGGAGGTCGACGAAGCGACGCGCAATGCCCACTTCGAAGCCCTCTGGCAGCGCGGCGGGCTGGGGTTCTGGTACGCCAACTTCGCCGACCTGCTTACTGATCGCAAAGCCAATCGGCATGCGTACGATTTCTGGCGCGACAAGGTTCGCGCACGCATCACAGACTCCGACCTGGCCGAGAAACTCGCGCCTTTCGCGCCCCCTCATCCATTCGGCACCAAGCGCCCTTCGCTAGAACAGGACTATTACGAGATTTTCGCCCAAGACAATGTTTCACTCGTCGATCTCGGGGCGAATCCGATCACCGGCATCGAGGCGCACGCCATCAAAACCCAAGACGGCGAGGTCGAATGCGACCTCATCATTTTCGCCACCGGCTTCGACGCCGGGCGCGGCGGGTTGATCGACATGAACATCGCCGGGACTGGCGGCCGTGGACTTTCGCGAGCATGGGAAGATGGCTTGCGCGCCTATCTGGGAATGGCGGTATCGGGGTTTCCCAACATGCTGTTCGCTTACGGCCCGCTAAGCCCTTCGGGCTTTTCCAACGGCCCGACGAGCGCCGAGATTCAGGGTGACTGGATCTGCGATTTCATGGTCTGGCTGCGCGATGAAGGGTTCGACCGTTTCGAGGCCGATCCGCAGGCAGAGGCAGCGTGGACCGAAATGGTCGCGCAGGCCGGCGCGATGACACTCTTCCCCGAAGCGGACTCTTGGTACATGGGCGCGAACATTCCCGGCAAGAAGCGACAGCTTATCAATTTCCCCAGCGTATCGATTTACGCAGCAAGCTGCGAAGACGTGGCGCGCGATGGCTACCGCGGCTTCGCTACCAGCAAATTTGCCAATGAGGGCTGCATAATCTGATGAATAAGACGGTCCGAACAGATACTCTTTCAGCCGACATCGATCCAGTCTGGGCGGGAGATGGTTCACATCTGCCAGAATGGTTCGTAGCGGCTCTCAACGTTCCACGCGAGGAAGGCTTCGTCGAGATCAACGGCGCAAGGACACGTTACTTCCGCTGGGGCGATCGCGCCAAGCCCAAGGTTTTGATGAGTCACGGCTTCCTCGCCCATGCGCGTTGCTTTGCATTCATCGCGCCGTTTCTCGCGGAAGACTACGATGTGGTGGCGTTCGATCTCGCGGGAATGGGCGACAGCGAAATGCGCGGGCGAGCCGATCTGGAGGGAAGGGGACGGGAGTTCGCCGAGATGGCCGAGGCGCTGGATTTGTTCGAGGGCGGCCAGAAACCTACAATCGTCGCGCACAGTTTCGGCGCAGGAGCCGCGTTGACCGCTGTGACCCAATCGCCGGAGGCCTTTTGCGGGGTGGTGGTCTGCGATCTGATGATCATGCGGCCCGAGCTTCTCGAGCAATACTGGAACCTTAGACGGTCGAGCCCTGGCTCCGGCGACCCCGATAAGCCTAAAAACCGTTACCCGAGCTACCAAACGGCACGAACGCGATACATCCTTTCTCCGCCCCAGTCAGTCGGCGAGCCATTCCTGCTGGACTACATGGCATATCACTCCCTGCGTCAGGATGGCGACGGATGGACCTGGAAGTTCTCGCCTGAGGTCTTTCGGAGGAGCAACAAACCGGACGAATGGCTCACGGTTGGACAGCGCCTGGTGAGCGCCCCGGGCCGCAAGGCCATCGTACATGGGGAGAGTAGCCAGCTCTTCACAAGGGACTCGGCGGAATACATCCGCGAACTTGGTGGCGCTAATATTCCCATAATTGCCATTCCTGAGGCCCGACACCACCTGATGCTCGACCAGCCATTGGCATTCGTAACCGCGTTGCGGTCTGTTCTGGCTCTTTGGAACAACTAGCGGCCGATCGGTGGTTCCAGTGAGTTGTCGGGTCAACGTAGGAGACAAGAACCCGGCGAATTGGAGATTGATGCCCTCGGTCGGCGGAACGGATTACGACCTCAACCATAGGTTCGAAAACGGCGACCCCGCAGGTTTGGTCGCTGTCAAGGCTGGGCTGGTGGGGAATAATCCCCGGACGGTGGGCGTGCCCAAACAGATAAGGAATTGCAAATGCAAATTGCCACTCGAAAGCTCGGCTCGCAGGGCCTTCAGGTCTCTGCCCTCGGCCTGGGCTGCATGGGCATGTCGGAATTTTATGGAAGTGTGGACCAGACGGAGGCGGTCGCGACGATCCACCGCGCCCTCGATCTGGGAGTCACCTTTCTGGACACGGCCGACATGTACGGCCCTTTCACCAACGAGGTTCTAGTCGGCAAAGCCATAGCGGAACGGCGTGAGGAGGTAGTGCTGGCGACCAAGTTCGCCAACGTGCGCGGCGAGAATGGCGAATTTCTCGGTATTCGCGGAGACGCGGACTACGTGCGCCAGTCTTGCGATGCCTCGTTGAAGCGCCTCGGAGTCGACTATATCGACCTATATTATCAGCACCGCGTCGATCCGAACACACCGATCGAGGATACGGTGGGCGCGATGGCCGAACTGGTCAAAGGCGGGGAAAGTCCGATATCTGGGCCTATCCGAGGCCGCACCCGACAAAATTCGCCGCGCGCATGCGGTTTACCCGATTTCGGAACTTCAGACCGAATATTCGCTCTGGAGTCGCGACCCGGAAGATGAGATTTTACCCACAATACGTGAACTCGGCATCGGTTTTGTTCCTTACAGCCCGCTGGGGCGAGGTTTCTTTACCGGACAGATTCGCCGTATCGAGGACCTGGACGAGGATGACTACCGCCGCACCGGGCCGCGCTTCCAGGGGGAAAACTTCCAGAAGAACCTCGATCTTGTGTTTGAGGTGGAGGCAATGGCCCGTGAGAAGGGCTGCACTCCCGCCCAGTTGGCACTCGCGTGGCTTCTGGCACAGGGCCAGGACATCGTGCCGATTCCCGGGACAAGGAAGCGTACGCGGCTCGAGGAAAATGTGAAAGCGATGGACGTCCGGATCACGACCGATGATCGCTCGCGGATTGACAGGATCTTCCCTCCCGAAGCGGCCGCGGGCACTCGC
>JAHJWA010000417.1 GCA_018828205.1 Alphaproteobacteria bacterium | reverse complement strand
CGCCCGCCACTCTCGGTCTCGGGGACGCGCTGGACGCGGTGCACACCGCTCTCGAACTTGAGCTTGGCGAAGACGCCGCTTCCCGCGACATTGGCGACGATTTCCTTGAACCCGCCGACTTCGCTCGCGCTCATGCTGACCGGCTCGACCTTCCAGCCGTTCTCGGCGGCGTAGCGCTCGTACATGCGGAACAGATCGCCCGCGAACAGCGCCGCCTCATCGCCCCCGGTGCCGGCGCGGATTTCGAGCATGGCTGGCTTGGCGTCGGCGGCATCGCGCGGGAGCATGGCGAGCGCCAGCTCGCGCTCGGCCTCGGGCAGCCGGGCGCGGATCGCCTCGAGCTCCTCCTCGGCCATTGCCTTCATCTCGGGGTCCTCGAGCATGACCTGCAGCCCGGCGATCTCCTCGCGCGCCGCGCGCACCTCGGCGGCGACCCGGGCGACCGGCTCGAGCTCGGCATAGTCGCGGCTGGCCTGGACGAAAGCCTCACCCTCGAGCGTTCCCGAAGACAACCGCGCCTCGATCTCGGCGAGGCGGCGACCGATCTGGTCGAGCCGTTCGGCGGGGATGCTCATGCCTGGGAGGCGCGATAAAGGTGACGCAGGGTGACGGGGGTGTCGCCTGCATCCAACAGAGCCGGAGTTTTACAAAACAGGAACATAAGCGGGATTTTCATGGGCGTGGGTGACACATTGGGGGGAGGGAATCCTACACGAGCGAGCGCGGGCCGGACCGAGGATCGAAAGCTCTTCCGTTCCGGCATGCCAAACCTGCGGCGTGGAGGAAAGGTCTTTCACCGCTGCCCAGCGTCATCCCGGCCACCGAGCCGGGATTGGCTGTGCGCCCGGCTTCGCCCACTCGTCATGCTGAACGCGTTTCAGCATCCAGCTTGCCCCATGCTCGGATGGCAGGATGAGAGATGGGCCCTGAAACGAGTTCAGGGTGACGATTTTTCGATCGCCGCAAGGATCCTGGCGTTGTCGCCCTCGCCCGACATGCCGTGATAGCCGCGCTCGTCGACGCGCAAGATGTGCTGCGGGTTCTGCTTCACCGCCTTGTCGTAGCGCTTCTTGGGCGAGCCGGTCGCCATGATGTCGGCGCTCACCCCGCCGTTGCGCAGACGCGAGAGCAGTTGCATCGCGGCCGCCATGCCCGCATCGTTCTCGACCAGCACGATGGCCTCGAGCGGGTCCGGCGCTTTGTCCCCCACCAGCATCGCCAGCCGCTCGATCCCCGCGGCCCAGCCCACCGCGGGCGTGACCGGACCGCCGAGCGATTCCATCAGCCCGTCGTAGCGCCCGCCGCCCAGCACCGTGCTCTGGCTCCCCAACGCCGCCGCTGCCGCCGAGCCTTCGTCGGGGACGAATTCGAAGGCGGTGTGGCGGTAATAGTCGAGCCCGCGGACCAGGCTTTCGGCGCGGTTCCACGCCACTCCGGCCGCATCCAGCCCGCTGGTCACCTGCTCGAAGAACGCCAGCGCCTCGTCCGACAGGAACGCGTCGATCTTCGGCGCATCGGCGACGAATTGGCGGTCGCGCGGGTCCTTGGAGTCGAGGATGCGAAGTGGGTTCTTCTCCAGCCGCTCCTGCGAATCCTCGCTCAGCTCGCCCTTCACGCCGCGGAAGTGCTCGACCAGCGCGGCGCGCCAGGCGTCGCGGCTGTCGGCATCGCCGAGCGTGTTGAGCTGCAGCGTGACCCCGGTAATGCCCAGCTCGCGCAGCAGCTGGTCGGCCATCGCCAGCAGCTCGACATCGGACTGCGGCTCGCTCGCGCCGATGATCTCGGCGTCGATCTGGTGGAATTGGCGGTAGCGGCCCTTCTGCGGGCGCTCGTAGCGGAACAGCGGGCCGTGGGTCGCGAGCTTGAGCGGGGCGTGCTGCTGCCAGCCGTTGGTGAGATAGGCGCGCGCGATCCCGGCGGTGAATTCGGGCCGCAGCGTGAGCGAATCGCCGCCGCGATCCTCGAAGGAATACATCTCCTTGGAGACGATATCGGTGGTCTCGCCGATCGAGCGCGCGAACACCTCGGTCTTCTCGAACACCGGCATCTCGGCGCGGCGGAAGCGGTAGAGCTTGCGGACCCGCTCAAAGGTCTCGGTCACGAAGGCGAAGGCTTCGGCATCGGGTCCGAAGATGTCCTGCGTGCCGCGGATCGCGCCCGGAGTCTTGGGGGGAGTATTCGAGGATGTTTTGGCCATGGCGCGCGATTAGGCGGCGATTGGTTCTTTCGCAATCCCGCTGCGCCCGCTAGAGGCGCGGCGATTCAGCAGCCATTCCGGCTGGGCGGCGGCTCCGGCCCACTCCCCCACCCAGCAGCCCGAGATGGCCCCGGTCGCGCGATCGGGAAGAACAGACCGCGAGTGGGCCGCCAGCGAGCGAGCAGAACCATGCGTATCGACAGGATTCCGACCGGCGACAACGTGCCCGACAACCTCAATGTCATCATCGAGGTGCCGACCGGCGGCGAGCCGGTGAAGTATGAATTCGACAAGGCCTCGGGCGCGCTGTTCGTCGACCGCATCCTCCACACCCCGATGCGCTACCCGGCCAATTACGGCTTCGTGCCGCACACGCTCTCGCCCGATGGCGATCCGCTCGACGCGCTGGTGATCTCGCGCAGCCCCTTCATTCCCGGCTGCGTGGTCCGCGCCCGGCCGATCGGGGTGCTCAACCTCGAGGACGAGCACGGCGGCGACGAGAAGCTGATCTGCGTGCCGGTCGACACCACTTTCCCCTATTATTCGGATGTCGCCGAAACCAAGGATCTGCCCTCGATCATCTTCGAGCAGATCGAGCACTTCTTCACCCACTACAAGGATCTCGAGAAGGAGAAGTGGGTGCGGATCGGCAAATGGGGCGATGCCGCCGAAGCGAAGCGGATCGTGATCGAATCGGTCCAGCGCGAGACCGATTCCAAGGCCGCGAAAGCCGCGGACCAGAGCTGAACGGGCCTGGGCTGAACGGGCCTTGGACTATTCGACCGGGCGGGACGAATCGAGGAGGTCGTTCTCGCCCGCTCCCTCGGCTCGTTCGGCATCGACCATTTGCGCAACCTCGTCCGCCGGGCGCAGGTCGTCGGCGGGGGGCGCGGGTCGTTCCGGTTTCTCGCGCTTCCGGGGGGCGGCAGCAGGATCCCGCTCGCGCCGGACGTCGTTGACGTTCTCGAACGGCACCGTGGCCGAGCGCGGATCGAAGCGCAGGCGGTAGATCGGTTCCGGAAGCCCGAAACCGCCCTTTTCCAGCGCGTGCTTGACCGCCAGGATCGCCAGGCTCTGCGCCTTGAACCAGTCGTTCTCGTTCTGGTCGACCCAGCCCAGAAAGCGGATCAGCACGTTGGAATCGCCGACCTCGACGATCCGCGCCTCGGGCGGCGGCTCGGCGAGAACGAAGGGCAGCCCCGCGAGCGTGTCGCGGCCCAGCAGGCGCGCGGCGCCGGCGTCGTCATCGGCATCGACGCCCAACTCGAACTGGAAGCGGCGCTGCGGATTGCGGGTGAAATTGACGATCACCGCCTTGAACACCTGCGCATTGGGGATCCGCAGATGATTGCCTTCCAGCGTCATCAGCACCGTCGCGCGGCTGGTCATGCGGACCACCCGGCCTTCAAGATCGCCGATCATCACCAGCTCGTTGGCGCGGAAGGGCTGGCGCAGGCTGAGCATCAGCGAGGCGACGTAATTCTCGATCGTCTCGCGCATCGCGAAGCCCAGCGCGATCCCGATCACCCCCGCACCGCCCAGCACCGCGCCCATCAGCGCGCCCGCCCCGATCATGTCGAGCGCGATCACCACGCCCAGCAGCACCGCGACGAAGCGGATCGCGCTGGCAATCAGTTCGGCAAGAAAGGGATTGGGCGCGACTCGCCGCCACAGACCGGTCAGCCCGGCGAGCAGATAGCCAAGCAGGATGATCGCCAGCGCGACGCCCAGCGCGATCGCGAGCAGCGGCAGCATCCTGCCCAGCGCGTCGAGCCGTTCGCCGATGCTCGCAAGTCCGCCCAGCGAGGCATCGACCGAGACATCGCGCTTGATCGCGTTCTCGACCGTGACCACTCCAGACACCCGCCCAGCGATCGCTTCGGCGCGGGCGATATCCTCGGTCGCCGGAACCGTGCCCGAGAGCGCGACGACGCCCTGGCTGGCCGCGACATCGACTTCCGCGAAGGCGGGGAGCTCGCGGAAGATGCCGCTTATCCGCGCCGCGATGCGCGCGTCGGAACCGCTGTCCTGCGTATCCTCGATCGTCTGCGCCGAGCCCGACGCTGCAGCGACGGGGCTGGCGGGAGCCTCGATCCCGGGCAACATGGCGCCCGCCGGACCGGCGGCGAACAGCAGCAGCGCCGCAAGGAGGGGCGGCAGACGGGGGATCATCCGCCCGCCACCGTCATCCCGTCGACGCGCAGCGTCGGCACGTTGACCGAATGGATCATCTCCAGATCGTCCGCGGGCACCAGCGCGCGGAACATGGCGAGCAGATTGCCCGCGATGGTGATCTCCGCCACCGGGCCGGCGATCCGTCCGTCGACGATCCGGAAACCGTTGGCGCCGCGGCTGTAATCGCCGGTGACCATGTTGACCCCCTGGCCGAAGACGCTGGTGATCAGCACGCCATCCGCGATGTCGGCAATCAGCTCGTCACGCGACAGCGTTCCGGGCTCCAGATGGATGTTGCTCGCCGATACCCCGGGCGATCCGCCTCCGCCGCGCGAGGCGTGACCGCTGAGGGGTGCGCCCAACTGGCGCGCCGAAGCGGAATTGGTCAACCAACCGAAGATGCGGCCGTTCTCGACCAGCGCGCGCTGGGTGGTCGGCAGTCCTTCGCCGTCGAAAGGGCGCGAGCGCAGGCCGCGCGGGCGATGCGGGTCTTCGATGATGCGGATCGCCGGATCGAACAGCTCGTCCTCCTGCTTGCCCAGCAGGAAGCTCGATTTGCGCGCCACCGAGGGCCCGCTCATCGCGCCCAGCAGATGCCCGACCAGTCCGCCGCCGACGCGCGGATCGAACACCACCGGGACCTTGCCGCTGGGCATCGAAACCGGGTCGAGTTTCGCGACGGTGCGGCGCCCGGCCTCGGCGCCGATCTCTGCCGGCGCGGGCAGGTCGGCACGGTGGCGCGCGGCGCGATAGTCGTAATCCGTCTGCATCCGGCTGCCCTCCCCGGCGACCACGCCGGCCGAAAGGCTATGCCCGGTGGCCTCGTAACCGCGTGCGAAGCCGTGCGAAGTAACCAGCGCGGCGACCGAATGCGAAAAGCCGGCGCTGCCGCCGTTGGAATTGGTAACGCCCGCAATTGCACGCGCCGCGTCCTCGGCCTCGAGCGCGGCTTCGCGCAATGCTTCGGGGCTGGGTTCGTGCGGATCGCGCAGACCGAGATCGGGCATCTCGCCGGCGAACAGACGATCCTGCGGCGCGAGGCCCGAATAGGGATCCGCGGGCGCCAGCCGCGCCATCGCCAGCGCGCGCTCGGCCAGTTCCTCGAAGCTTCCGCGGGAGAAATCGCTGGTCTGGATCGAGGCCGAGCGTTGGCCGATCATGACGCGCAGCCCGATCGACTCGCTCTCGGAGCGCTCGACATCCTCGAGCTTGCCGAGCCGGATCGATACGCTTTCGGAAGCCTCGGCGCGGGTTACCGCATCGGCGGCATCGGCGCCCAGCCGGCGCGCGGTCTCGACCAGATCGGCGCAGCGCGCGATTGCTGTATCGGCGTCGATCATGGCGTGTGGGTTCCGGGAGCAGTCATGCCCGTCCGGGTAGGTGGCGACACCGCGCTTGGCAATTGCCGCGGGGTTCGACCCCGTCGCGGGAGCCAGGAGGCTGCGGTCAGAAGATCGCCTTGAATGCCGCGGTCATCAGCACCGGCAGGCCGATTGCCAGCACCCACAGCGCGATCTGGTCGCGGTGGTAAGCACCGCCGAGCTGCGGGTCGTGCGCCTCGGTGTCGTCGAGATTGATCCAGCGACGCTCGAACCAGCGGCAGGCGGGGATGATCCCGCCGACGAGGAAGACCAGCGCGATATAGGGGAGGATCGAGGAAAAGCCTGCCTTGAGAGCATTCACCGTCATGAAGATCTGCAGGCCGGTGTAGACGATCAGCGCCAGCGCGACATTGTCGCTCATGGACTTGCGCCAGTCGCGGGCCTGCGCGTGCTCGTGGTGGTCCGCGATATGCGCGGTGACCTTGCGGTCGCGTGCGCGGTTCTCGATCGCCCTGTTCATCGGTGCGGCTCCCATTTTTCCTGTCCCGAAGTGATTTATTCCAGAATTCCGATCGCAGCGCAAGTTGCGGT
>JAHJWA010000416.1 GCA_018828205.1 Alphaproteobacteria bacterium | reverse complement strand
GCTCGAGTGAACTTGAGTTCAGAGCTCACCGGTTTGGCTCCCGTCGCAAATCAATTCTGCCGGAACGCCCAGCGCAGCGTCTTGCCCATCCCCCAGGTCGCCGCGCGCGCGGGCAGCGCGATCAGGCCGGGCCGGTCGAGCCCGAGCATCGAGCGCCCGAAGGGGGGCAGCAGCGCCACCGCTTCGGAACCCAGTATGCTCTGCACCGCGGGCGGGGCGCCCTCGGGGCGCTGGTTGAGCACCAGTTCGGCGATCTCGCGTGCCTGCGGGGAGGCCGCCAGATCATGGCGCAATTCGCGGAAGATCGCTTCCGCCTCGCTCTGGTCGAGCGGCACCGGATCGGCGTCCAGCGCCTTGGCGATCACCGCGAACTGGCGGTAATATTCGTCCTTGGCGTGGTTGGGCATGTCGGGCCGGACATGGCGGACATAGGCGGCGAGGAAACTGCTCGCCTCGGCGACATGCACCCAGGCCAGCGTCCGCGGATCGCGCGCCGAATAGGGCGTACCGTCGGGCAGCGTGCCACCGACCTGCGCGTGAATCCGGTTGACCCGCTCGATCGCCGCCATCGCCTCGTCGCGGTGCCCGAAGGTGGTGGTGGCGATGAAGCGCGCGGTGCGGCGCAGCCGTCCGTGCATGTCGCTGCGGAAATTGGAATGATCGAGCACGCCCTGCAGCGCATGCGGGTGGAGCATCTGCAGCAGCAGGCTGCGAATGCCCCCCACCATCATGCTCACCACATCGGCATGGACCAGCCGGATCGGCGAATCGCGCTCGAACAGCGCCTCGTCGGATGGCGGGACCGATTGCTCGCCGCCTTCGACGTCGTTGAACACCGCGCGGACGCGGCCGACCAGGCGCTGGCGGAATCTCTCGGATAGGTCGGCTTGCGGCATCATGAGCCAATATAGGGTTGGCGCAGCGCGGATAAATGCCTAACCCGCCAGGCGATGAACGACATGACCGAAAAGAGCTTCGACGCCTCCTCCAAGACCGTGCTCGCCGCGCCCGACACCGAGGTCGATGTGCGCGAGGTTTTCGGCATCGATATCGACTGGAAGGTGCCGGCTTTCTCGAAGCCCGACGAACGCACCCCCGATCTCGACGAGGCCTATGTCTTCGACGCCGACACCACGCTGGCGATCCTCGCGGGCTTCGCGCACGATCGCCGGGTCATGGTCCAGGGCTATCACGGCACCGGCAAGTCGACGCATATCGAGCAGGTCGCCGCGCGGCTCAACTGGCCCTGCATCCGCATCAATCTCGACGCGCACATCAGCCGGATCGACCTGATCGGGCGCGACGCCATCGTGCTGCGCGACGGGCTGCAGGTCACCGAATTCCGCGAAGGCCTGCTGCCCTGGGCGCTGCAGCACCCGGTGGCGCTGGTGTTCGACGAATACGACGCCGGGCGGCCGGACGTGATGTTCGTGATCCAGCGCGTGCTCGAGCAGCAGGGCAAGCTGACGCTGCTCGACCAGAACCGCGTCATCCGCCCGGATCCCAACTTCCGCCTCTTCGCCACCGCCAACACGGTCGGGCTGGGCGACACCAGCGGGCTCTATCACGGCACGCAGGCGATCAATCAGGGTCAGATGGACCGCTGGAACATCGTCATCGGGCTCAACTATCTCCCCGCCGAAACCGAGCAGGCGATCGTCGCGGCCAAGAACCCCGACGCCGATCCCAAGCTGATCGCCGACATGGTCAAGGTTGCCGATCTGACTCGGCAGGGCTTCATCAACGGCGATATCTCGACCGTGATGAGCCCGCGCACGGTGATCACCTGGGCGCAGAACAACGCGATCTTCAAGAACGTCGGCTTCTCCTTCCGGCTCTCCTTCCTCAACAAATGCGACGAGGAAGAACGGATGCTGGTTGCGGAATATTACCAGCGCGTCTTCGGCGAGGATCTGCCCGAGAGCGTGGTCGGTAAGAACTGACTCCGGCGGGTCTGGCCCCGTCTGTGTTGTTCTGTTAACACAGCCATAGCATGGGCCTGTTCGATCCTTTCCGCCGCAAGCCGCCCGAGCCCGAACCGGCTCCGCACCGCGGCTATTTTTCGCTGCACGACGGGCTGGGTGAAGATCCCGCTTACGACGAATGGGACGCGCGTCTCGACGAGGTCGATCGCCGCATGGCCGGCGAGCATGCTCCGGGCGGCACCTATCGCCTGCAACGCGAACCGCGCGACGGCGAGCGGTTCTGGCAGCGCGCCTACTGGCGCGATCGCCGCAAGCGCTGGTGGGCGGGGCGGATTGTCGCCGCGGGGCTGGCGCTGTTCGTGCTGCTGGTCGCCGGGCTGGCGATCACCGCGCCGCTCAACAAATCGCTCCAGCCGATCGCCCCGCCGATGGTCACGCTGCTGGCCGCCGACGGCACGCCGATCGCGCGCAATGGCGCGGTCACCGACGAACCGGTGGTGGTCTCCGAGCTGCCGCCGCATGTGGTCGAGGCCTTTATGGCGATCGAGGACCGGCGCTTCTACGACCACTGGGGCGTCGATCCGCGCGGGGTGGCGCGCGCGGTGTTCATGGGGGTGGGCGGCGGCTCGACCATCACCCAACAGCTCGCCAAATTCACCTTCCTGACCCCCGAACAGACGCTGACGCGCAAGGCGCGCGAGATGCTGATCGCCTTCTGGCTCGAAAGCTGGCTGACCAAGGACGAGATTCTCGCGCGCTATCTGTCGAACGCCTATTTCGGCGACAACGTCTATGGGCTGCGCGCGGCGAGCATGCATTTCTTCTACCGCAGGCCGGAGAACCTGACCGTCAGCCAGGCCACCATGCTGGCGGGGCTGGTCCAGGCGCCGTCGCGGTTCAACCCGGTCAAGCATTACGATCGCGCCGAGCGACGTCGGCAGATGGTGGTCGATGCCATGGTCGCCGCCGGCTATCTGAGCGAGGCGGAGGCGCAGCGGCTGCGCCCGCCAGCGCTCGATGTCCGGCTCAAGAGCGATCTGCCCACCGGGACCTATTTCGCCGACTGGGCGCTCCCCGAGGCGCGCGAGCGGACCAGCGGGGGCTATGCCCGCCAGACGCTCACCACCACGCTCGACAGCCGCCTGCAGTCGATCGCCCGCGTGGTGACCGGGCGCCCGGAGCTCGGCGGTGCGCAGGTCGCGCTGGTCGCCATGCGGCCCAATGGCGAGGTGGTCGCCATGATCGGCGGCACCGATTACGGCACCTCGACCTTCAACCGCGCGACCCAGGCCAAGCGCCAGCCCGGATCGACCTTCAAGCTGTTCGTCTATCTCGCCGCGCTGCGCGCCGGCTGGGACCCCGACGACCGCATCGCCAACACCGCGATCGAAGAGGGCAGCTACCGGCCGAAGAACTCGCGCGACCGCTATTCCGAGAGCCTGACGCTGCGCGAAGCCTTTGCCCAGTCGAGCAATGTCGCCGCGGTCCGGCTGTTCGGCGAGGTCGGCTCCGAGGCCGTGATCGAGACCGCGCGCGATCTTGGCGTGACCTCCGCGCTGGCCGAGGGCGATCCCAGCCTCGCGCTCGGCACCTCGACCATGAGTCTGCTCGAACTCACCGCGGCCTATGCCGGGGTGGCGGCCAATCGCTATCCCGTCGATCCCCATGCCTTCGCCCGCGCGGAACCGAACTGGTGGGAGCGGCTGTGGGATGGCAGCGACACGCTTTCCGGGCGCGTCCACGCCGATATGGAAGACATGCTGCGCCACGCGATCAACCAGGGCACCGGCCGCGCGGCGATGCTGCCCGGGCCCAATTTCGGCAAGACCGGCACCACGCAGGACAATCGCGACGCGCTGTTCGTGGGCTATGCCAATGATCTCGTGGTCGGGGTGTGGATCGGCAATGACGACAATTCGCCGCTCGACGGCATCAGCGGCGGCGGTCTGCCCGCGCAGATCTGGAAGGATTTCATGCGCCAGGCGGGGGGTGCGAGTGCTGCACCGCAGGCCAATCCGACCCAGCGCGCCGATCCGGGCGGTCCGGTCGAGCCGCAGGATGTCCGCGAGCTGGACGACATCCCGCTCGAAGACGGTTCGCGGCTGCGGTTCGAGGATGGCGAGATGATCTATTCGACCGATGTCGAAGGCGTCGATCTCGACCTGCGGATGGGCCAGGACGGAGTGCGCGTCGATTCGCAGCGCTTCGAGGAAGTGCGCCGCCGCGCCGAGGAAGCCGCGCGCCAGCGGATCGAGGAGGAGGAAGCGCGGATGCGCGAACGCTACGAGGCCGAACGCCAGCG
>JAHJWA010000415.1 GCA_018828205.1 Alphaproteobacteria bacterium | reverse complement strand
GCAGGCCCGCGCAGCGCGCCGCCCGAGGACAGCGCCATCCGCGCCACGCTGGCGAGCGGGGCGCAGTAATAATCCGCGGTCCATTCGATCAGCCGCCGCAGCGGTGCGGACAGCGGCGGGATCGGCAGCGCGGCGCGCAGCGGGCGCAGTTTCTCCGCCGGAACCTCGGCACCGGGGAGCCGTTCGGCCTCCCAGACGATTCCCACCACGGTGCGCGGCCCCAGCGGGCACTCGACCACCTGGCCGAATTCGGCCGCCACCCCTTCGGGCACGCGATAGTCGAGCGGGCCGAGCGCGGCGTTGAGGACGAGGCATCGGACGCGGTTCATGTAAGGGGACATATGGGCGGTGGCTCGCGCCCGCGACAAGGGCATGCCACAAGAGGAGGCACGATATGACCGATATTCTCATCGCCCCGACCGCGCGCCGCGCTTTCATGATCCGGACCTTCGGGGGTCTCGCCGCGGGCACCGCGCTGCTCGCGCTCCCCGGCTGCCAGAGCATGGGCGGCTACAGCCTCGTCGACGCGGTCGAGCGGATGCTGTTTCTCTCCAGCGAGCGCGCCTTCGCGCGGATGTTGCAGGGCAATGGCTATTGGGACAGCCAGGTCGCGCAGCTCGGACTGGGCAATCTGCTCGGCACAAGAGGCGATGTGCTGAGCCGGATGCTCACCTCGGCGCTGTTCAAGAGCCGGATCGAGAGCGCCTTCGCCGATGTCGCCTATCGCGGGGCGCAGCGCGCCGCGCCGCTGGTGACCGATGCGGTGCGCGTGATCGGGTTCCAGAACGCGGTCGATCTTGTCCGCGGCGGTCCCAGCGCCGCGACCGGGTACCTGCGCGGGCAGATGGGCGGGAGGCTGGTCGAGGCGATGGTCCCCGAGCTCGGCAGCGCGATGCGGGTCGCGCAGGACCCGCTGGTCGGCGAGCTGATTTCGGGCCTCTCCGGGGTCGATGTCGGCGCGCTCGCGGACCGGGTCGCGACCGGGGTCGACGACATCATCTGGGGCGAGATCGCGCGCGAGGAAGCCGCCATCCGCGCCGATCCGCGCGCCACCCGCGATCCGCTGATCATCGGCGTCTTCGGCACTGCGGCGGCCTTCTAGCCCCGCCCCCTAGCCCGCCAGCCCGACGCTCGCTAAGGCTCTCCGGGACTCGCAAACCCCCGGAGCGCATAGCCATGAAATTCTTCGCCGACACCGCAGAGATCGACGCGATCAAGGAGCTCGCCGAGACCGGCCTGCTCGACGGGGTGACCACCAACCCCTCGCTGATCGCCAAATCGGGGCAGGACTTCCTCGAGGTGACCAAGCAGATCTGCGCCATCGTCGACGGTCCGGTCAGCGCCGAAGTGGTCGCGCTCGATCACGCCACGATGATGAAAGAGGCCGAGATCCTGCGCAAGATCGCGGACAATGTCTGCATCAAGGTGCCGCTGACGATCGACGGGCTCAAGACCTGCCGCAAGCTCACCGAGGACGGCACCATGGTGAACGTGACGCTGTGCTTCTCCGCCAATCAGGCGCTGCTCGCGGCCAAGGCCGGGGCCACCTTCGTCTCGCCCTTCGTCGGGCGGCACGACGACAATGGCGCCAATGGCATGGAGCTGATCCGCGACATCCGCACGATCTACGACAATTACGCCTTCGACACCGAGATCCTGGTCGCCAGCGTGCGCCACGCCACGCATGTGCTCGAAAGCGCGCTGATCGGCGCCGATGTCGCCACCATGCCGCCCAAGGTGATCATGTCGCTGGCGCAGCACGTCCTGACCGACAAGGGCATCGAGGGCTTCCTCGCCGACTGGAAGACCACCGGCCAGACCATCGGTTGATGCAGCCGGATCCGAGTAAGCGATGACCGACCAGACCCCCCTCGACCGTTTCAAGCAGGCGCTCACCGGCACCGCGCGGGCGCTGGCGCGCGAGGACGAGGTCGAGGTCGCCTGGAGCGCGGACAGCCCCTCCTCCTCGGGGAAGAACTTCCGCGTCCCGCTGCCGGGGCGCAGTGTCCCGCCCGACCAGGCGCGCGAGGCGCGCGGCTTCGCGGACAGTTTCGCGCTCAAGCTGCGCCATCATAGCGAAGGTGTCCACGAGAAGTCCGCGCCCCCCGAGCCGATCGCGCGCGCCTGCTACGATGCGGTCGAGCAGGTCCGCTACGAGGCGCTGGGCACCACCCAATACGCCGGGATCCGCGCCAATCTCGATGCCGCGGTCGAACTGCGCACCGCGTCGGATCCGATCGTGCGCGCCGACAGCGCCGAGGATGTGCCGCTCCCCACCGCGCTGTCGCTGATGCTGCGCGAAGCGCTGACCGGCGAGGCCATTCCCGAGCGCGCGCGCAAGGGTGTCGAGATGGTCCGTGAGCATATCGAGGCGCGTACCGGGGGCGATATGGAAGCGCTGGCCGAGAGCCTCGAGGATCAGGCCTCGTTCCAGCGGCTCGCGCTCGACATGCTGCGCCATCTCGATCTCACCCTGCCGCAGGATGCCCCCAACGAGGGCGGCGAGGACGGCGACGAGGAGGATGGCGAGACCCCCGAGGACGAGGACGGCGCCGACGAGCAGGACGAGGGCGACGCCGAGCCGCAGGCCACCGAAATGGCCAGCGAGATGGCCGAGGGCGATGCCGAGGGCGAGGGTCAGGAGGAGGGCGAGGCCGAGCAGGAAATGGCCGACGGCGATCCTTCGGACGAGGGCGAGGAAGGCATGCAGCCGGTCCGTCCCAACCGTCCCTGGACCGACGACCCGCTCGATTTCGACTACCGCCCCTACACCGAGGCCTTCGACGAGGTGATCGAGGCGAGCGAGCTCTGCGACCGCGAGGAGCTCGAGCGGCTGCGCACCTATCTCGACAGCCAGCTCGCCGGGCTGCAGGGCATCGTCACCCGCCTCGCCAACCGGCTCCAGCGCCGGCTGATGGCGCAGCAGAACCGCAGCTGGGACTTCGACCAGGAAGAGGGCATGCTCGACGCCGCGCGGCTGGCGCGGGTGGTGATCAGCCCGGGTCATTCGCTGAGCTACAAGAGCGAGCGCGAGACCCAGTTCAAGGACACGGTGGTGACCCTGCTGATCGACAATTCGGGCTCGATGCGCGGCCGCCCGATCTCGATCGCGGCGATCAGCGCCGACATCATGGCGCGAACGCTCGAGCGCTGCGGGGTCAAGACCGAGATCCTCGGCTTCACCACCCGCGCCTGGAAGGGCGGGCAGAGCCGCGAGGCCTGGCTCGCCGACGGCCGTCCCGCCGAACCGGGCCGGCTCAACGATCTGC
>JAHJWA010000414.1 GCA_018828205.1 Alphaproteobacteria bacterium | reverse complement strand
TCTCGATCACAGCGGGGGTGACCCCGGCGCATTTCATGCTCTCCGATCTGGCGACCGCCGATTTTCGCAGCTTCATGCGGCTGTCGCCCCCGCTGCGGGTCGAGGACGATCGGCAGGCGGTGATCGAGGCGATCGGCGACGGCACGATCGACGTGATCGCCAGCGGGCACGATCCGCGCGGGCCCGAGCAGAAGCGCCTGCCCTTTGCCGATGCCGCGCCGGGAATGGCGGGGGCGGAGACGCTGCTGGCTATGGTGCTGACGCTGGTGCGCGACGGCACCATCGACATCCCGCGCGCCTTCGCGCTGGTCGCGGCGACGCCTGCGCGGCTGCTGGGGGTCGAGGCGGGGGCGCTGGCCGCGGATTACGAGGCCGATATCGCGCTGATCGATCCCGAAAAGCCGTGGATCATCGACAGTTCGAAGATGGCAGCCACCGCGGGCAACACCCCGTTCGACCGCCAGCCGACGCAGGGGCGGGTAACCGCGCTGTTCAAGGGCGGGATGCGGATCGGGGGCAGCTAACAGCGAGAAGCCCCTCCCGCGATGGGGAGAGGCTTCGCCGTTCTAGAATGCGGAGATCAACGCGACGCGACGCGGACGTTGTTGTCGATCGTGCCCGGCAGCGGATTGCTCGCGGCATAGGCGATGCAGCCTGCGCCGCCGCGCTTGACCGACTGGCACAGCCCCTGCGCCGAACTCTTGGCGAAACCGCCGGCCGCGACGCGGTAGTAGATCTTGCCCTTGACGTTGGCCTTGGTGATGACCTGCTTCGCGCCATCAAGCTCGGGGTGGCGCTTGAGGAAGACCTTCCACGCCGTCTGGGCATCGGACATCGAGAAATAGGATCCGAGCTGCACGCGGTAGTCACCCGAAGCCATCGCGACCGCGGGTCGAGAGGCAGATGCCTGGGGCTGGGCTGCCGGGCGCGGCGCTGGGGCGACGGAGCGCGTCCTTGCGGGAACGGTCTGCGCCACCTCGCGGCTGACGAAGCGCGCGCCGGGCGAAACCGTGGAAACCGGCTCGGTCGAAGCGCGGGCCGCAACCGCCTTGTCGGCGGAAGGGAGCAGCGCAAGCGTCGGGGCCGGGCGATCCGCCTGCGACACCGGGGGGAGTTCGCCATTGCCGAAGCTGCTGGCGAAATCGCTGTGGGGGGTCGCAGCAGCGGGGTTCTCCCGCGTCACGGTCTCGGCAGCGAGCTGGTCGACGCTGTGGAACTTGCTCAGCGCCAGCATCGTGGGCTGGCCCGGATCCCGAACCATCTTGACGCTCAGCAGGTCGGCGATCCGGCGCTGGTACATCTCCGGAGCGGACAGCACCGCCCATTTGCTCATCGTGTCGCCGAGTTTGTCGGGGGCGACGTCCTCGGCGGCCATGATCCGCGCATTGCGCCAGTCGCCCTGCAGCGCGAGGCTGTAGGCGAGGTTCTGGCGCACCTTCATGGTGTTGGTGCCGTTGCGCAGCAGATTGCCGAGCACGTGGACAGCTTCCTGCGGACGACCGGCGAGCGCAATCGCGAGCCCGTAATCGGCGGGATCGAGGACATCCTGGTAACGGTCGAGCGTCGCGAGCGCGGCGGTCTGGTGCCCGGCGGCGATCTGCGCCAGCGCGAGCCGCGTCAGCGTGCCCGAGGAAGCGTCGCCAAGCGACACCGCTTCGGCCAGCGTGGTGGCTGCGGACTGGAACCGGCCCGCTTCGATGTAGGCGGTGCCCAGCAGCGTGCGCGCGGCAGCGTCGCGCGGCGTCGCCAGCACGGCGGCCTCGGCATGGGCGACGGCGCGGTCGCCATTGCCCTTGGCAAGCGCTTGCTGCGCCTTGGCCGTGGAGGCTTGCGCCGGCGGGGCGACATTGGCGGTGCAACCGGTCAGGGCGACCGTGGCAAGCGCCGTCGTCAGGGCCAGGCCCAGCATCCGGTTGCTCTTCGCTGTCATCGTCTTGCTCATTCTACCCCTCCTGAGGGTTCGGATATGCGGCGCGTATCAATCGCGTTTTACCTGCGCGGCGAGATGGTCGATGTCGGGCATCTCGGACAGCAGCGCATCGAGCGCCTCGGTCACGAGTTGCTGGGCGCTGCGGCCCTTTACCGTACAGGCGAGTCGCAGCTTGAGATGACGGTCCTGATCGAGCCGCAGCGTGAAGGCGGCGCGCTTGCCGCCGCCGCCGGAGACGGCGGCCTTGCGGGGAAGGGATTCGGGGGTGGACCGCGCCATCGGCGATTCCAGCTTCTGTGCGATCCGTTCGATCGTGTCGCGCACCGGGCTGTGCGCCTTGCGCTGCAGCAGCGGTTCGGGGTCGGTATCGGACGATTCCGTGTCGTTCCTCGCCGCAGGCGACAGCGAGACGACCTCGCCGCCCGATGCGGGCGCCTTGACGATCGGTTCCTCGCCCATGTCGTTCCAGCCCAGATCTTCCAGGCTGGCGGCGGCTTCCTTGCCGTCGACCACGCCGGGAGCGCCGTTCTGCGGGCGCATGGCCGGCCGCGCGCCACCCTTGCGGGCCAGCAGCGTGGAGGAAAGAGAGGCGAAACCCGTGTCGCTCATGGCGTAATCCTGCAGCCTTTTCCGGTTACTGGGCCACGCGGCGGCCGAAGCCGCCCGCGGGTCGGTGGGCACCGGCCATTTGGGCCTGGTGGTTGGGGGCGGCGAAAATCGTGCGGCGGAAGTTCTTCTCGAGCCGGTCGGAGACATATTTCCACAGCGCGGTGACTTCGGCGGCGCTGCGGCTGTCGGGATCGACCTCCATCACCGTGCGCCCGTCGATCATCGAGGCGGCGAAATCGGTGCGGTGGTGCAGCGTGATCGGGGCGACGGTGCCGTGCTGCGACAGCGCGACCGCGGCTTCCGAGGTGATCTTGGCCTTGGGGGTGGCGCCATTGACCACGAAGACCAGCGGCTTGCCGGCGCGCTCGCACAGATCGACGGTGGCGCCCACGGCGCGCAGATCGTGCGGGCTGGGGCGAGTGGGGACGACGATCAGCTCGGCCACCGCGATGACCGACTGGATAGCCATGGTGATGGCCGGCGGCGTGTCGATCACCGCGAGCTTGAAGCCCTGCTGGCGCAACACGTTGAGATCGCTGGCCAGCCGCGCCACGGTGGTCTGCGCGAAGGCGGGGTATTCCGCCTCGCGCTCGTTCCACCAGTCGGCGAGCGAGCCCTGCGGATCGATATCGATGAGAACGACCGGGCCGGCACCCGCCCGCTGAGCCTGAACGGCCATGTGACCGGACAGGGTGGTCTTCCCCGATCCGCCTTTTTGCGATGCCAACGCCAGTACTCGCACGGCTTGGTCCCCCTGAATTGCGCCCTAGATCATCGTCGAATTCGCTCGCCACACGCGAGGTCTCTGCAGGGAATTCGCAGACTACCCTCAATTTTGGGTTAACGGGGCCGGGTAAAACGCCGCTCAGGAGTGCGCGAAACACCGCCAAGATTTTGCTAACGCGGGTTTTACTATATGTTCAGTGGAGTAAACGTAGGCGAAAGCATGAAATCCATGGAGACGGCGATGCGTGACCCGAGAGCGAGACGAACCGGCCTGACTGCGGGCGCCCTGGCGCTGGCCGGGCTCCTGATGGCGGGCGCCACTCCGGCGCTGGCCGATGTGAAGCAGGGCGTGGATGCCTGGGCGGCGGGCGACTACGCTACCGCGGTGCGCGAATGGTCGGGTCCGGCGGCGCAGGGCGATCCCGACGCGCAGTTCAACATGGCGCAGGCTTACCGGCTGGGGCGCGGGGTCGAGGCCGATCCGCGCCAGGCCGAAGCGCTCTACGCCGCCGCCGCGGCGCAGGGCCATGTGAAGGCCGCCGATAATTATGGCCTGCTGCTGTTTCAGGACGGCCGCCGCGAGCAAGCGATGCCCTATGTCAGCGCTGCCGCCGACCGCGGCGATCCGCGCGCGCAATATCTGGTCGGGGTGGCGCATTTCAACGGCGATCTGGTCGAGAAGGACTGGGTTCGCGCCTATGCGCTGCTGACTCTGGCCAATGGCACCGGCCTGCCGCAGGCGCGCGCGGCGCTGGCGCAGATGGACGAATATATCCCCCTGGATCAGCGCGAGCAGGCGCAGGTGCTCGCTCAGCGGCTCGACGCTCAGGCCAGCGCCAATCGGTCGCAGCAGCTCGCCGCGGTCGATCTCGAGACCGGGCCGGTGCAGACCGCGATGGCGCCCAAGCCCATCCCCGATGAACCGCAGCCGCCAATGGTGCTGCCCGCGCCGACCGCCGCCCCGGTGACGACGGTCGCGTCCAGCCAGGCAGGTGCGGATTACACGCTGCCGCAAACCGAACCGACAACCGCCCCGGTCATGGTCGCTAGCGAGGTAGTGCAAGCGCGAGCTCCTTCGCCCACTCCGGCGCCCGCGCCGGCGCCCGTAGCGGCCGCTCCCGTCGCCGTGTCTGCAAGCGCCGCCATGACCGGGCCGTGGAAGCTGCAGCTCGGCGCCTTCGGTCAGCCCGGCAATGCCGATCGCCTGATCGAGCGGCTGAGCGGACGGCCCGCGCTGGGCGGTGCCCGGCTGGTCAAGGAAGCCGCCGGGCGGCTGACCAAGGTCATGGCCGCGGGCTATGCCAGCCGCGCCGCGGCGCAGCAGGCCTGCACCGCGCTCAAATCGGGCGGACAGGACTGCCTCGTCACGCAATAGGCGGGCATTTGCGGCTTCTTCTCGGCGCCGCCGCTGTTAAGGGGGTGGTATGAGAAGGTGCCCATGACCGACACCGCCGTTCCGGCACAAGCCAGCGCGTCGACCCCCGTCGAGCCCGACCAGCCCGGACCGGTCGCCGAGGGCGGGCAGCGCCTCGCCAGCCTCGATTTCATTCGCGGGCTGGCGGTGATGGGTATCCTCGCCGCCAATATCACCATTTTCGGTCAGCCCTTCATTGCCTATACCTGGCCCGGTGGGTTCCTCGTACCCTCGGGCGATCCCGAAGGCTGGATGTGGGCGCTGCAGTTCGTGCTGATCGACGGCAAGATGCGCGGGCTGTTTACATTGTTGTTCGGAGCGGGGCTTTACCTCTTCCTCGAGCGAGCCTGGGAACGCGGGCACGGGCGGCGGCTGCAGGCGCGGCGATTGACGTTTCTGTTGCTGTTCGGTCTGATCCATTTCTTCTTCATCTGGAAGGGCGACATCCTCACCGGCTATGCGCTGTGCGGTTTTGCTGCGCTGCTGTTCGTGCGGATGGAGCCGATCAACCAGCTGGTGCTGGGGCTGATCGGCTATTTTCTTGGCGCCCTATTGCTCGCGACGATGTTCGCAGGGGCCTATGTTCTGGAGCGCAGTGGGGGCGAAGATACCGAAATCGCTGCGCCTCAGGCTGAAACCTCCTCCTTCAAGGGCTACGAGATCGAAGACGGCGAGATCGAAACCGCGCTGAT
>JAHJWA010000413.1 GCA_018828205.1 Alphaproteobacteria bacterium | reverse complement strand
AGCATGTTGGGATCGACGATCGGCGCCGCATGCGGATCGGCCGAGGCGAGCCGCACTTCGCCCCGGCTTTGCGGATGGGCGAGGCCGCCGAACATCGTCCAGCCATGCTCGGGTACGCCAAGGGCGGCGGTGCGCTCGCTCGGCACCGGGAATTCCACCTGACACAGCAGCAGGTCGGGCGCTGCCAGTTCGGGCCGCGATTTCCAGTAGAGCGTGGCCTCGCTCCCGCTGTTGCGCGGGGCCAGCGGCTGGCGATATTCCCAGGTGCAGCAGAAGGCGACGTGATCCTGCAGGTTCTGCCCCACGCCGGGGATGTGCTCGACCAGTGGAATGCCGAGCCGGGCGAGTTCTGCGCGCTCCCCCAGCCCCGAAAGCATGAGCAGCTTGGGCGTGTTGATCGCCCCGGTGGAGACGATCACCTCGCTGCCCGCTCCGATCGACCGGATTTCGCCTGCCCGCTCGATCTCGACTCCCGACGCGCGGCGACCGGTGAAGAGGATGCGCCGGACGAGCGTATCGGTGAGGATGGTCAAGTTCGGGCGGTCCGCCCACGGCCGCAGATAGGCCCGGTAGAGCGAGTGGCGCCGCCCGTCGCGCACCAGCATGTCGGAAATCGCGGCACCGCCCTCGCCTGCCATCATGCGGCCGTTGGGGCTGTCGAAGCGCGGGATGCCGAGTTCCTGCGCCGCGCTCAGCAGCGCGCCGGCGAGTGGGCTGGGGTCGGCGGCGGGCTGGACCCAGACGGGGCCGCCGCTGCCGCGATGATCCGGGTCGGGCGTGCCCTGCCAGTTCTCGATCCGGCGATAGATTGCCTGCACCGCATCGGCGCCCCAGCCAGCGTCACCGGTTTCGGCGGCATAATGATCCCAGTCGCTGCGATGGCCGTGCGCCCAGACCATGACGTTGACGCTCGATCCACCGCCGAGGCCCTTGCCCATCGACATCGACAGCGCGCGTCCGTCGAGATGCGGGTTGGGCTCGGCCTGAAAACCCCAGTCGCGCTCGCTGCCCAGATTGGTCGGCCACAGCGCCGGGTCGAGCACGCTTTCGGCCTCGTCATCGCCGCCCGCTTCGATGAGCAGCACCTGGCAGCCGGCATTCTCGGCGAGGCGCCGGGCCACGACCGAGCCGGATGATCCGCCGCCGCAGACGATGAAGTCATACGTGTGCTTCAGGTTGGCGCTAAGCCGGTTCTGGTTCTCGCGTGCGCGGCGTTCGAAACCGGCGACTTTGGTATCGGTGGCTTGATTGGTCATGCTGGTATCCTTCGACCGGACACGGCTCCGCACGTGCGCGGAAGGCAGCAAAGCCCGCCCGCGCGCAGCGGAAATCCGGATAGTGATTTGGTGGGGGGTCGGTCTTAGTTGGCTGCAGCCGAGACCTGACGGGCTGCTTCGTCGATCACGTCGGCGACCACCTTCGGCTGGGTCATGAAGACCGCATGGCTGGCGGCGACTTCGGTCACCTTGGCGCCAATGCGTTCGGCCATGTCGTGCAACATGCGCTGGTCGAAAGCGCGGTCCTCGGTGGCGATCACCGCCCAGCTCGGCTTCGAGCGCCAGGCTGCATTCTCCAGCACCGTGCCGAAGGCCGACATATTGATGGGAACCTGCGAGTCCCTCAGGAAGGCGGCATCCCTCTGGGTCGCATCGGCGGCGAAACCGGCGCGGAAGTTTTCGGCCTCGATGAAGCCGAACCCGTCTTCATGGGTGTCGATGACGAATTCGGGCGGCGTGGTGTAGCCGTCATATTGCTGCGCGGTCGTCTCTCCCGCATCGGGCGACAGCGCGGACACATAGACCAGCGCGCTGACCTTCGGGTGCACGCCCGCTTCCGTGATCACCGTTCCGCCCCAGCTGTGTCCGACCAAGACCACCGGCCCTTCCTGCCGATCGAGCACCCTTCTGGTCGCCGCGATGTCGTCGGCCAGCGAGGTGAGCGGGTTCTGGACAATGGTCACACGGTAGCCCCGGGCGGTCAGGTCGTCATAGACCCCGCGCCAGCCCGATCCATCGGCGAAGGCTCCATGCACGAGAACGATGTGGGGAGATTGCGCAGGGGCCGCCTCCGATGCGGAACTCTCCGACGATTGCGCGGCCGTGATTACAGAAAGGACAAGCAAGGCCGCGATGATTAATCTGGCCATCATGGGTCAACTCCTTTGTGGTTGCGACCCAGGAGAGACAATCGACGCTGGCGATTATTCCCGTGGCCGAATTAAATTCCGCGCTTTCTCTAACCGGTAGAATATTTCGGGGCTGCGGGAATATTCCTCTCCCGTGGTGGTCTACCCCTTTGTGGGACGCGGAGGGATCATGCCATGAAGTCGGGAAGGGTTGCGAGCGCCGGCATCGCCATCTGCATTGCGGCCGCCGCATTCGGGGCGGCCTCGGCGCAGGATGTCCCTCATCATTCGAGGATGGCGGACCCGCCGAGCACACGGTTCACCCCGGAGGCCGCCGCTTTCATCGCAGAGAACGAGGCGGCGATGGAGCGCATGATGGCGGCCATGCACGTGGTGCCGAGCGGCGACATCGACGAGGACTTCGTCACCATGATGATCCCGCATCACCAGGGTGCCATCGATATGGCGCGCGCTGTGCTGCGGTCGAGCCGCAACGAGGCGGTCAGACGTCTCGCGCAGGAAATCATCGTCACTCAGGAAGCCGAGGTCCGGGCGATGCGGCTGGCGATCGGAATTCACGCAATGCCCACGGCTTCGCCATCCAGAACAACCGAGCAGGACCGCTGACGATGCGCCGCCCTTTTCTCGCCCTTCTTCTCTTGGCCGGCTCCGCCCTCGCAGCGCTGCCAATAGCAGCAGCCGGCGAACCGCCACAATCCGCCCAAGCGATGGATATTCCGATCAGCGCGCGGGACCGGGTTTATGCGGCCGACCAGTTCTCGAATACGGTATCGGTGATCGATCCAGCCACGAACCGCCTGCTCGGCGTGATCCGGCTGGGCGATCCGCATCCCGCCAGTCTCAGCCCGCTCTATCGCGGCCAGCTGCTCGTCCACGGACTCGGCTTCGCGCCGGACGGCAAGACGCTCGCGGTCGTATCGATCGGCTCCAATTCCGTGACCTTCATCGACACCGCCACCAATGCAGTAAAGGCCACCACCTATGTCGGACGCTCGCCGCACGAGGCTTTCTTCACCCCCGATGGCCGTGAGCTGTGGGTCACGATCCGGGGAGAAGACTATATCTCTGTGCTCGACACCGCGAGTTTTGCGGAAACGAAGCGCATTCGCGTACCCGCAGGCCCGGGAATGCAGATTTTCTCGCCCGACGGTGAATATGGCTATGTCTGCTCGTCCTTCACCGCCGAGACAGTGGCGATCCGGCTGGCCGATCACCGGATCGTCGGCCGGATCGAGCAGGACTCGCCCTTCTGTCCCAATATT
>JAHJWA010000412.1 GCA_018828205.1 Alphaproteobacteria bacterium | reverse complement strand
TCTCACATCGGCCGTCGTCAATGCTCGCGATTTCCTCAGAAGCCGAGCCGAACGTCACCGTGCGGCCACTACGCCCGAAGGCACACCGATCGTCTTTGCCGGTGGCAGAAATTCCTTTGCCACTACCGAGGAGGCCAAAACCTTCGCCGCAAACGTCTGGGGAACGCTCGACAAGGTGCGCGATCAGGTCCCGGACATGTTCATCGCACATGGCGGTGACAGCAAGGGTGTCGACCGGCTCGCAGCGAGCTGGGCGGAACGCCACCATGTCCAGCAACTCGTGTTTTCTCTCGACAGAAGGCTTGGTGCCCGTGCCGGCTTCAAGCGTAACGACCAGATGCTCGGACTTGACCCCCGGTACGTAATTGCCTTCCCTGGAAATGGCGTGCTCGAGCGGCTTGTGATCGAAGCCAAGGCGCGGCGAATTACCGTCGTCGACAGGCGCCGCTCGACTACGAACATCTCGAAATCGGACGGGTAAATCCTTCGATCTCTGGCGCACCAGCAGTCATCCCGGCGCTGGTGCGCCGGCATGAGCGTTCGATGGTCGCGGTTTGATTAGCCTTTTCCAGGGATCAGCTTGTTCACGAAGAGTGTTATATAGTGATCAAGACCTTCTCCGTATCAATGACCAAGACTGCCTATGCAGCCTGGATTTCTTTTGCTAGGGGGCAGACCGAAATCATGACCTCCAGCTATCGCCGCCTTGTCCTGAACCCGTTTGTCATCCTGCTTCTGCTGGTCGCGATGGTGTTTGCGACTGCGGCGGATGCTGCTGCCTGTGGCGGGGAAGTGGCGCCAGAGAATGCGATTCCCTGGACAACCGCAGACGCGGGTCACGCCGCTTCCGAATCTGATCAGGATCAGGACGATACTGGCGCCCCCGCCGAGCAACACGGAATGTGTGCTCATGGTCACTGTCATCACGGTGCCAGCTTTGCCGGTGAAGTCCAAAAGTACCAGCTTTCACATCCTGCTGTCATTCTCGCGCCCTCCGCTCCCGTGATTTTTGCTTCGGATGTGAGCGATAGAGTGAAACGCCCCCCTCGCACCTGACGACCGACATCGCGCTGCCTGGCGCAGCGCATTTCGGATCGTTAGCAGAGGAAATTTCCAGAAATGTCAGCCATTAGATGGCGAGGCGCCCTGATTGCAGGGCTCGCTCTCGCCGCAAGCGCCGCTCCCACGGCTGCGCAGGAGCGAGAGCTTCTGACGCTCGAAGAAGCCTTGAATCGTACGGGCGTAACCGGCGAGTCCACTGAAACAGAGGCGAACCCGCGCATCGTCGGTCCGCGTGCGGATGCGGATGCTGCGCGCTCGCTCGTCGGCCAGGCGCGTCTGCGGCCTAATCCGGAGGTTTCGCTCGAGGTCGAGAACATCGCCGGCAGCGGCGCCTTCTCCGGGCTCAGCGCCACCGAATACACGCTGGCTGTCGGTCAACGGATCGAGCTCGGTGGCAAGCGCGGGGCGCGCGTCGAGGCGGCCCAGGCGCAGGCGCGACTGGCAGATCTGCGGGCAGGCCTTGCCGGGGCCGAACTCGGGTTCCTTGTTCGCGATCGTTACGTTACGGCGGCTGCTGCTGCCGCGCGTGTCGAACTCGCCCGCGATGTGGTCGAGCGGAACGAAGAGCTTGCCCGCATTGCCGGTGTACTCGTCGAGGTTGGCCGCGAGCCCCCGCTTCGGGCGCTACGCGCCGAGGCGACGCTGGCGGAAGCGCGAGCAGAGCTACAGGGGGCCGAGGCAGCCAGTTTGGCCGCGCGGACCGCGCTCGCGGCGCTCTGGTCGGGGGAAGGCGCGCCGCCGCTTATCCCGAGCGACTTCCCCGACATCGATCCACCAGGCGCGGTGCTCGCCTCTGCAACAGGTCTTCAACTGGAGGTGGCTCGAGCCGAGAGCAGAGCGGCCGAAGCCGAAATCGATCGCGAACGCAGCCTGCGCATTCCCGATCCGGTCGTTTCGGCCGGCGTGCGGCGTTTCGAGGAAAGCAACGACAATGCATTCCTGGTGGGCGTCTCGATCCCGCTTCCCTTCTCCAATCGTAACCAGGGCAATATCGCCGCTGCCGAAGCCAGACTGCGCGCAGCCAATGCCCGCGAGGCGGTAGTGCTTGCCGATTTCGAGCAGGCGGTGACCCGCTCCCGGGCGGAATATCTCGCTGCCGAAGCCCGCGTCGAAACCCTTTCCGCCACGTCGCTCCCCCAGGCCGAGGAGGCGCTGCGGCTCGTCCG
>JAHJWA010000411.1 GCA_018828205.1 Alphaproteobacteria bacterium | reverse complement strand
TGCCGACATGGACCTTGCGGCTGCCGCGGATCGGGCCGGTGGTGACGGTTACCGGCTCGCCGGTGGGGCTGATCTCGTGCGGGGAATTCACATCGGCCATGGGGTCTCTCTCCTCGGACGGGAGAGAGTTTTCCGGCGACACGCGAAGCGACAGAGCCGGCCCTCCCTCCGCCCGTATTAACGGGTTCAGGTTCGACGGGTCGGGCAGCATGACCTGCCCCTCTCAGCCAGCACTGGCTCCCCGGGGATGCGCCTGCCTACCGCATTTGCGCGTGGGGTGGAAGGGCGTCGTCATCCCAGCGAAAGCTGGGATCTTGTGCAGGTAGAGGACCAGGTGGCGGGAGATCCCAGCTTTCGCTGGGATGACGATCTTATCTCAATCGCTCAGCTATCCTCCGGCTCCGGCGGGCCGAACAGCGTGCCCCGCTCCGAGAACATCACGAAGACCAGGCTGAGCACCGCGGTCACCAGCAGCGCCAGCGCCAGCGGGCGCGCGGTGCCGTCGTAGGCATAGCCGATATAGGCGCCCAGCAAGGCGCCCCCGGTCATCCGCAGGAAGCCCTGCGCCGAGCTCGCCGCACCCGCGATGTGGCGGAAAGGCTGGAGCGCGATCGAGCCGAAATTGGCGCCGATGAAGCCCAGCAGGCTCATGTTCGCGGCCATCAGCGGCACGAAGGTCCACAGGCTCTCGTCGGGCTGGCTGGCGAACCACAGCTGCGCCGCGGCGACGAGGATGAAGACGAACAGCGCCGCGTGGCTGACCCGGCGCGCGCCGTAGCGCTCGACGATGCGGCTGTTGAGCCAGTTGGCCACGGCCATGCAGCCCGCGCAGATCGCGAAGATCAGCGGGAAATCGTCGCCCGCGCCGAAGGCTTCGCCGATCAGCTGCTGGCTGGAATTGATGAAGCCGAACAGGCCCCCGAACACCAGCGCGCTGCCCAGCGTGTAACCGACCGTGGTGCGCAAGGTCACCGCGCTGCCCATGTTGCGCGCGATCTGCGGGATGTGGATCGGCTGGCGGTCTTCCTCGTGAAGCGTCTCGGGCAGGCGGGTGAAGACCCAGACCGACATCACCACCCCGGCGAGCGCCATGGCGACGAAGATCCAGCGCCAGTCGCCGGTCAGCAGCAACACGCCCTGGCCGATCGAGGGCGCGATCGCGGGGACCAGCAGGAAGATGACGAAGATCAGGCTCATCATCCGCGCCATCTTGTCGCCGCCGACGCGGTCGCGGATGATCGCGGGCGGAAGCGCGATGATGCTCGCGGCGAAGAAGCCCTGCGCCGCGCGCAGCACCACCAGCGCGTCGAAGGAGGTCGCCAGCGCGCAGGCGAGCGAGAGACCGATATAGGCGCCGAGCCCGACGAAGAGCACCGGTCGGCGCCCGAAGCGGTCGGCGAAGGCGCCCGGGACCAGCGTGCCGATGCCGGCGGCGAGCAGGTAGATGCCGATCACGAACTGGCGATCGTTGCCCTGCGCGCCCAGCGTACTCGCCAGCTCGTCGAGCGCGGGGAGGATGGCGTCGATGCCGAAGGCGTTGAGCGCCATCAGCATCGCCATCATCCAGATCAGCTCGCGTTCGCCGATGGGCTTCGAGCGCGCGGCCTCGGCCGGACGGCGGGTCTCTTCGGTCGAACCGTGAAGCTCGCCGCCGGCGGAAATTTCGTTTCGCATCTGCACAATATGCGAATTGGAACGAACGGTTCCGATTTGCAACCCGCACGCCTATCTTTGGCCCGCGATGAGGCAGGACGACCACACCAGCGACGGCGGCCCGGAGGGCGAGGAGAGCGAGGCGCAGGGGCTGCGCAAGATCATCCATGTCGACATGGATGCCTTCTTCGCCAGCGTCGAGCAGCGCGATCATCCCGAATTGCGCGGCAAACCGGTGGCGGTGGGCGGCCCCGGCGGGCGCGGCGTGGTCGCGGCGGCGAGCTACGAAGCGCGGGTCTTCGGGGTGAAGAGCGCGATGCCCTCGGTCACCGCCAAGCGATTGTGCCCCGATCTGATCTTCTGCAAGAGCCGCTTTGAGGTCTACCGCGAGGTCAGCCAGCAGATCCGCGCGGTGTTCCGCCACCACACCGAGCTGGTCGAGCCGCTGAGCCTCGACGAGGCCTATCTCGATGTCACCGCCGACAGGCTGGGAATCGGCTCGGCGACACGGATCGCCGAGCTGATCCGCCAGGAGATCCGCGCCAAGACGCGGCTCACCGCCAGCGCCGGGGTGAGCTACAACAAGTTCCTCGCCAAGATTGCCAGCGACCAGAACAAGCCCGATGGGCTGTGCGTGATCCGCCCCGGCGAGGGGGCAGAGTTCGTTGCGCAATTGCCGGTGCGGCGGTTCCACGGGGTCGGGCCCAAGGGCGCGGAGAAGATGGCGCGGCTGGGGATCGCGACGGGCGCCGATCTGGCAAGCAAGGACATCGCCTGGCTGCGCGCGCATTTCGGCAGCTTCGCCGACTATCTCTACCGCGCCGCGCGCGGGATCGACCTGCGCCCGGTGCGCCCGACCCGGATCCGCAAATCGGTCGGCGGCGAGCGGACCTTCGGCACCGATATCTCGAGCGGCCCGGCGCTGCGCGAGACGCTGGAGGATATCATCGCCATCGTCTGGGCCAGCATCGAGCGGGCGGAGGCGCGCGGGCGGACGGTGACGCTCAAGCTCAAATACACCGATTTCCAGATCATGAGCCGCGCGAAATCGCTGCCCCGCCCGATCGCGGACCGCGAGGAATTCGCGAGCCTGGCGCGCAGCCTGCTCGACGAGGTGCTGCCGCTGCCGATGCCGATACGGCTGATGGGGCTCACCCTGTCCAAGCTCGAGCGCGATGGCGCGGAGGAGGAACCGCCGCGCCCCGATGCGCAATTGTCTCTGCTGTAGAGCGTGACGGCGTGGCCCTGACGCCGTCTTCCCCTCCCGCTCGAGGGGGAGGCCGGGTGGGGGTGTACGGCGCCGATGGATCGGACGCGCGCCTGCGGCGCGCTCCCCCGGCCCCTCCCCGCGGGGAGGGGAGAAGCGAGACTAATCCACCGCGCCCTGGGCGCCGGGGTCGTTGACCCGCTCGCGCCAGAAGGCGAGCCGCGCCTTGGTGCGCGGGCTGAGCGGTTCGGGGAGCGAATGGGTCGGGAAGAAGCGCGCTTCCACCACCTCGCGGCGGTCGGGGCGCGGTTCGTCGGCGGTCAGGCAGGTGACGATATACGCGGTGTGCGGCGAGCCCGAGACCTCGTCCTCGAACGCGCCAAGCAATTGCACGCCCTCGGCGGTGCAGCCGGTTTCCTCGCGCAATTCGCGCACCGCGGCCTGGAGCGGGACCTCGCCGCGCCTTATCCCGCCGCCGGGGAGGAACCAGCCTTCCGGCCCGTAGCTGTGGCGCACCAGCAGCACCCGCTCCTGCAGGTCGCAGGCGATCATCGTCACGCCCTCGAGCGGGGTGCCGCGCCAGCGCCGCCAGCGATGGCGGAGGCGATGCGCGAGGCGCAGCGCGACGCGGTGCAGCTGCGCGATCATCCCGCGAAGACCGTGACCTGCTGGCGCGCGGCGGCGAGCAGGCGTGCCACCGGCAGGTCGCTCGCCCCCTCGATGGCCGCCGTCATGACGTCATTCTTCTCCGCGCCCCGGATCACGAAAACCAGCTCGTCGCTGCCGAGCAGCGCAGAGATGGTCAGGCTGATCCGGTCGTAGGGCGCCTCGGGCGGGAGCGGATCCGGGGTGAGCTGGACCAGGCTGCGCGGATCGTCTTCGCGCGGGTCGGTGTTGGGGAACAGCGAGGCGATATGCCCATCGGCGCCCATCCCGAGCCAGGTGAGCGCGAAATGCGGGACCTGTTCCATCACGTCGAGCGCCGCGACCTCGGCCCCGGCGGGCTCGAACAGCGCGCGCAGCTTGCCGGTGTTGCTCGCCTCGTGATCCTCGGGGACCATGCGGTCGTCATTGGGCCAGACCACCAGCCGCTCCCACGGGAGGTCGTGCTCCAGCAGGCGTTCGATGATCGGGAAGGGGGTCGAGCCTCCCGGAACGGTCACCGCCACCGGCCCTTCGGACGAACGAAAGGCCCGCCGCAATCGTGCGGCGAGCCAATCGGCGATCGTTTCGTCGGAGGCGGCGGCGATCCGGGTGACGGTGGGGGTGACATTGTCCATCACCCCACCATAAATGCGCCGCCCGCCAAGCGAAAGGGCGTTACTTCGCGGTCTGACCGAGGAACCAGATGCGCTCCTCGCACTGGTCGATCCAGTCGTCGACGATCCCGCTGGTGGCGTTGTCGCCGACCTTCTCGGCCTCGTCCTTCACCTCGCCCAGCCGGTCGTGCAGCTTGCGGTTGGCGTCGCGCAGTTCCTCGACCATCGCATCGGCACCGATGGTGACGTCGTCCTGATCCGTGACCCGGGTCGCGCTGGCGATCGAGCCGATCGAGGTCAGCGTGTTCTCGCCGTTCTTGCGGACGCGTTCGCCGATATCGTCGACCGTGCCGATCAGCTGCGCGGCCTGTTCGTCGAACAGCAGATGCAGGTCGCGAAAGCGCGGCCCCGCGACGTGCCAGTGGAAGTTCTTCGTCTTGACGTAGAGCGCAAAAGTGTCGGCGAGCGCGCCGTTCAATGCCTCGACCAGCCCTGCTTTTGCGTTGTTTCCCAATTCGGTCATATTGCCTCCTGTGTCCGCCGCGTGACCCGCAGCACCGTGTGTATCGAATTTACAACGGGAGAGTGACCGCTTTGTTTCATGGAAGCGAGCGCTTGCTGAAATCGAGTGGCTCGATCATCACACGATGCCGCGAACGGTGAGGCCGATCACCAATGCGACGATCAGCGTGACGCTGCCGATGGCGATGCGGATACCGCGCAGCGGCAGCCTGCGCTCGAGCGCCTGCCCCAGCGACCAGCCCATCGCCAGCGCCGCCCCGCCGCCGAGCGCGCCGCCCAGCGCGGTCAATTGCGGCGAGGAGGTGGCGGCAGCGATGGCGAAGATGCAGAAGCGCGCGCCATCGCCAAGCTGGCGCGCAAGCAGCACCAGCGCCAGCGCGGCCAGCGAGCGGGTCGGCTCGCGCGCGGGCGCGAGCTTTATCGGCCAGAACAGTTCGAAGGCGGCTGCGGCCAGCGCGAAGGCGACCAGCATCGCCTCGGCCGAATCCGAGATCATCGTCTCGACCCGCCAGCCCGCCCAGGCCATCGCCGCGGCGCTGAGCGCGGTGCAGGCGAGCCCGGTCGCCAGCACCGGCCGCGAACCGCCGAAATGCCCGCTCAGCCGCGCGACGATCAGCTGGTCGCGCGCCCCGGTGCCGGCGAGAACGGCGGCGACCATGGCGAAGATCAGCGATGCGGTCATGGCGGCGTAGTCGGCATGCGAGGTCCTGTCTGGCGGTGCGGCAAGCCATGCGATAGCACCCCCGGCAACGAAAGCTAACCACGGGAGAGAGACGGATGATACTGAGCGAAGGCATGGCGGCGGTGGTGACCGGCGGCGCATCGGGTCTGGGCAAGGCGAGCGCGACCGCGCTGGCGGGCGCGGGGCTCAAGGTGGCGATCTTCGACGTCAACCGCGATGCGGGCGAGGAACATGCGCGCGCGATCGGCGGGACCTTCCACCATGTCGACATCACCGAGGAGGAATCGGTCGTCGCCGGGTTCGACGCCGCCCGCGAAGCGCATGGCCAGGAGCGGGTGACGGTGCATTGCGCGATGGCCAGCCGCCGCGGCAAGACGCTGGGCTGGGACAAGGCAAGCGGCGGCTACAAGCGGCTCTCGACCGAAGACTACGCCTTCGGGGCGCAGGGCATCCTCGTTGCCTCCTACCGCGTGGCGAGCCTTTCGGCGCTGGGGATGGCCAATGCCGAGCCGCTGAACGATGATGGCGAGCGCGGCTGCATCACGCTGACCGCCAGCGTCGCGGCGCAGGACGGGCAGATCGGCCAAGTGATCTACGGCAGCTGCAAGGCCGGGGTGAACGGGCTGGTGCTGCCGATGGCGCGCGATCTGATGGATATGGGGATAAGGGTCAATTCGGTGATGCCCGGCATCTTCGCCACCCCGCTGATGCTGGGGATGAAGGAGCGCAACCCGCAAATGTGGGACCAGCTCAACGCCAGCGTCCCCTTCCCCAAGCGGCTCGGCCATCCCGAGGAATTCGCCTCGCTGATCCTCGAGATCGCGCGCAATTCCTATCTCAACGCGCATCAGTTCCGGCTCGACGGCGCGATCCGCATGCCGCCGCGCTGACGCAAGAGGGATATTGACGGCGGGGCAGCATCGCGGCACATGCGGCCCCACGCGGGTATGATGTAATGGTAGCCTGCCAGCTTCCCATGCTGGACGCGCGAGTTCGATTCTCGCTACCCGCTCCACTCCCTTTCGACGGTCGAACCCATCACATCCCCGGTTGCAAATGTAACCGCTTGCGTTCGGACCCCTCGCGCGCCTAGGCCGTTGGGGAGAAAAGAGAGGTATTTATGCGCATCATCGACCACGTCATCTCCGGGGGCGCCAAGGGCCTGACCGGCAGCGGCCGCAGCCACCGGATCTGGAACCCTTCGACCGGCGAGGTCCAGGCCGAGGTCGCTCTGGGCGACGCCGCGCTGCTCGACCACGCGGTGCAAATCGCGAAGAAGGTCCAGCCCGGCTGGGCCGCGACCAACCCGCAGCGCCGCGCGCGGGTGATGTTCGCCTACAAGCAGCTCATCGAGGAGAACATGCAGGAGCTCGCCGAGCTGCTCGCCTCCGAGCATGGCAAGGTGGTCGACGATGCCAAGGGCGACGTCCAGCGCGGGCTCGAGGTGATCGAATACGCCTGCGGCATCCCGCAGGTGCTCAAGGGCGAGTACACGCAGGGCGCCGGCCCGGGGATCGACGTCTATTCGATGCGCCAGCCGATCGGCATCGGCGCCGGGATCACCCCGTTCAACTTCCCCGCGATGATCCCGATGTGGATGTTCGGCATGGCGATCGCCGCGGGCAATGCCTTCATCCTCAAGCCCTCCGAGCGCGACCCCTCCGTGCCGGTGCGGCTCGCCGAACTGTTCCTCGAGGCGGGCGCGCCCGAGGGGCTGCTGCAGGTCGTCCACGGCGACAAGGAAATGGTCGACGCGATTCTCGACCATCCCGATATCGCGGGCGTCAGCTTCGTCGGCAGCTCGGACATCGCGCATTACGTCTCCAAGCGCGGCGCGGCCGCGGGCAAGCGCGTCCAGGCGATGGGCGGCGCCAAGAACCACGGCGTGGTCATGCCCGACGCCGATCTCGACATGGTGGTCAACGATCTCGCGGGCGCCGCCTTCGGCTCGGCGGGCGAACGCTGCATGGCGCTCCCCGTGGTCGTGCCGGTGGGCGAGGACACCGCCGACCGGTTGCGCGAAAAGCTGATCCCCGCGATCAACGCGCTGCGGATCGGGGTCTCCAACGATCCCGAGGCGCATTACGGCCCGGTGGTCACCCCCGAGCACAAGGCGCGGATCGAGGGCTGGATCGACACCGCCGAGAAGGAAGGCGCCGAGGTCGTGATCGACGGCCGCGGCTTCTCGCTGCAGGGCCACGAGAAGGGCTTCTTCGTCGGCCCGACGCTGCTCGACCGCGTCACCACCGATATGGAAAGCTATCGGGAAGAGATCTTCGGCCCCGTGCTGCAGATCGTCCGCGCCAAGGATTTCGAGGAGGCGCTGCGGCTCCCCAGCGAGCACCAATATGGCAATGGCGTCGCGATCTTCACCCGCAACGGCCACGCCGCGCGCGAATTCGCGCACCGGGTGAACGTCGGCATGGTCGGGATCAACGTGCCGATCCCGGTGCCGGTCGCCTATCACAGCTTCGGCGGCTGGAAACGGTCGGGCTTCGGCGATATCGACCAATACGGCACCGAGGGCCTGCGCTTCTGGACCAAGACCAAGAAGGTGACCCAGCGCTGGCCCGATGGGGGCGGCGACGGATCCAACGCCTTCGTCATCCCGACAATGGGCTGAAGGCGATGCGGATCGCCCATGCCGCCCCGCTCGCGCTGAGTCTGGCCGTCGCGCTCGCCGCCTGTTCGCAGGAGCCCGACGCGCCCGCCGAGCGCGAGGCCGAACCCGCAGCGGTTCCCACGCCGGCGGCGCCCGAGCCCGAGGCCGAGACCGCGCAGGTGCTCGACGCCATCCCGGCGCGGTTCCGCGGCGCCTGGGATGCGCTCGACGGCGACTGCTCGCTCTCCTCCGAGCTGCGGATCGAGATCGGCGCCACCACGCTGGGCTTCTACGAGGCGCGCGGCGAGGTGACCGACGTCATGACCGACGGCGAGGACGCGATCATCGCCAGCCTGGCGATGGAGGGCGAAGGCGAGCGCTGGACGATGACCCGCCGCTTCGCGCTGAGCGCTTCCGACCGTCTGACCCCGAGCCCGGTGGGCGAGGAAGCCGATTTCGAACCCATGACCCTCAAACGATGCGAGACCTGACATGACCCTGACCCGATTTGCCCTTGCCGGATCGCTCGCCGCGCTTGCCGCGGGCTGCGTAACCACGCCGCAGACCCCCGGCGTCCCGGCCGACCGCATGCCCGGCGACGGCGCGACCTGCTCCGCCGATGGCACCGAGCAATTCGTGGGCCAGCGCGCCACCACCGAGACCGGCACCGCGATCCGCGCCCGCACCGGCGCGGAAATCTTCCAATGGGTCCCCGAGGGCAGCGCGGTGACGATGGACTACCGCGAGAACCGCGTCCGGGTAAGCTACGACCGGGCGATGACGATCACCACGATCGCCTGCGGCTGAGCCCGGGAATGCGCCCGATGACGACCCATTCCGCGGTGGAAATTCCCGCCGCTCCAGTGCTAGGGGCGACCCCATGACAGGACAGTTCCAGCTCACCGACGACCAGCTCGCGATCCAGGAGATGGCGCGGCGCTTCACCGCCGACAACATCACCCCCCACGCGGCGCAATGGGACGAGGACCACCACTTCCCGCGCGAGGTGATCAAGCGCACCGCCGAACTCGGCTTCGGGGCGATCTACGTCTCCGAGGAATCCGGCGGGATCGGGCTCGGCCGGCTCGAGGCGGCGCTGATCATGGAGGCGATGGCCTATGGCTGCCCGACCACCAGCGCCTTCATCTCGATCCACAACATGGCCAGCTGGATGATCGACCGCTTCGGCGGCGAGGAGATCAAGGCGCGCTATCTCCCCGATCTGGTCACCATGGACAGGATGGCGAGCTATGCGCTGACCGAACCGGGCAGCGGCTCGGACGCCTCGGCGCTCAAGACCAGCGCGCGGCTGGACGGCGATCACTACGTCCTCAACGGCACCAAGCAGTTCATCTCGGGCGCGGGCTATAACGACGTCTATGTCACCATGGTCCGCACCGGCGAGGACAAGACCAAGGGGGTCACCTGCCTGGTGATCGACAAGGACACGCCCGGCGTCTCCTTCGGCAAGCCCGAGAAGAAGCTCGGCTGGAACGCCAGCCCGACCGCGCAGGTGATCTTCGAGGATGCCCGCGTGCCGGTGGCCAACCGCGTCGGCGCCGAGGGCGAAGGCTTCCGCTTCGCGATGATGGGTCTTGACGGCGGACGGCTCAACATCGGCGCCTGCTCGCTGGGCGGGGCGCAGCGCTGCCTCGACGAGGCGGTCAAATACACCAAGGAACGCCAGCAGTTCGGTCAGCCCATCGCCGATTTCCAGAACACCCAGTTCATGCTCGCCGACATGGCCACCGATCTCGAGGCGGCGCGCGCGCTGCTCTATCTCGCCGCCGCCAAGGTCACCGACGACGCGCCCGACAAGAGCCGCTTCTCGGCGATGGCCAAGCGGCTCGCGACCGACAGCGGCTCCAAGGTGGTCAACGACGCGCTGCAATTGTTCGGCGGCTATGGCTATCTCAAGGAATACCCGATCGAGCGCTTCTGGCGCGACCTGCGCGTGCATTCGATCCTCGAGGGCACCAATCAGGTAATGCGGATGATCGTGGGACGGGATTTGCTGCGCCAGTGAAGCCCTTGGCACCCAATGCCCGTTCGGTTCGAGCGAAGTCGAGAACCGCCGGCGCCAAGGTGTCTCGACTGCGCTCGACACGAACGGAGATGTTAGCTTGAACCAGGACGTCAACATCCATTCGCATGGCAAGGTCGGGCATATCTCGCTCGACCGGCCCAAGGCGCTGCACGCGCTGACGCTCGATATGTGCCACGCGATGAGCGCGGCGCTGAGCGAGTGGGCGCACGACGAGGCGGTCGAGGCGGTGGTACTCGACCATGCCGAGGGTCGCGGCTTCTGCGCCGGGGGCGATATCGGCATGCTGCGCCATTCCGCGCTCAACGACGGCGGCGCCTCGGGGCGCAAGTTCTTCCACGACGAATACCAGCTCAACCACCAGCTGTTCACCTATGACAAGCCGGTGGTGGCCTTCATGGACGGGATCACCATGGGCGGCGGAGTGGGCATCGCGCTGCCGTGCAAATACCGCGTCGCCACCGAACACACCCGCTTCGCCATGCCCGAAACCGGGATCGGCCTGTTCCCCGATGTCGGCGGCGGCTGGCACCTGTCGCGGCTGCAGGGGCGGCTGGGCCAGTTCCTCGCGCTGACCGGGGCGCGGCTCGATGGCGCGGAATGCCTCTGGGCGGGGATCGCGACGCATTACCTCCCCAGCGAAAAGCTGGCCGAGGCCAAGGCGCGGATCATCGAGCATCCGGGCCGGATCGCAGGCATCCTCTCGGACCTGGCAGAAACCCCGCCCGAGGCGCGGATCGCGGGCAATCTCGACCGCATCAACCGCCACTTCGCCTCCGACCGTTTCGAGGACATTCTGGCCAGCCTGGAAGCGGATGAGGGCGAGTGGGCGGCCAAGGAGCTGGCGACGCTGCGCGGCAAGAGCCCGCAGACCTGCAAGGTGGCGCTGCGCCAGCTCGCCAATGCGAAAGACTTCACCGATTTCACCGACAACATGCGGCAGGAATACCGCATCGCCAGCCGGGTGATTGTCCGCCCCGATTTCGCCGAGGGCGTCCGCGCGGTGATCGTCGACAAGACTGGCGATCCGGCCTGGGACCCCGCGACCCCCGAAGGCGTGAGCGAGGAATTGCTCGACTCGATCTTCGCCCCGCTGCCCGAAGGCGAGGAATGGGTGCCGCTGGTCTAGTCGCCATCCCGGCGAAAGCCGGGATCGCCGTCCGCCTGGCCGGACCCCAACTGACACAGACCCCGGCTTTCGCCGGAGTGACGGAGTAGAACATGACCTTCGAAACCATCACCGTCGAACAGCATGACAAGGTCACGCTGATCACGCTCAACCGCCCGCAGGCGCTCAACGCGCTCAATTCGCAGGTGCTCGAGGACCTGATCGCGGCCTTCGCCGCCTATCAGGCGGACGAGAGCCAGCTCTGCGCAGTGCTCACCGGATCGGGCGACAAGGCCTTCGCCGCGGGCGCCGACATCAAGGAGATGAGCGAGAAGGCCGCGGCCGATTTCTATCTCGACGATTTCTTCGCCCCCTGGACAGCTGAGATCGTGAAGAAGACCCGCAAGCCCTGGATCGCCGCGGTCAACGGCTTCGCGCTGGGCGGTGGCTGCGAACTGGCGATGATGGCCGATTTCATCCTCGCCAGCGACAAGGCCAAATTCGGCCAGCCCGAGATCAAGCTGGGCGTCGCGCCGGGCATGGGCGGCTCGCAGCGGCTGACCCGCGCGGTCGGCAAGAGCAAGGCGATGGAGATGTGCCTGACCGGGCGGATGATGGATGCCGAGGAAGCCGAGCGCGCCAATCTGGTGGTCCGCGTGGTGCCGCACGAGACGCTGCTCGACGAGGCGCTCAAGACCGCCAAGACCATCGCCTCGATGCCGCCGATGGCCGCGATCGCCAACAAGGAAATGGTCAACGCCGCCTTCGAGAGCACGCTCGACCAGGGGCTGGTGATGGAACGCCGCATCTTCCAGATCCTCGCCGCGAGCGAGGACAAGGCCGAGGGCATGGCGGCGTTCGTGGAGAAGCGCGAAGGCAAGTGGCAGGGGCGCTAGGGTCTGCCGGCCGCGCCATGG
>JAHJWA010000410.1 GCA_018828205.1 Alphaproteobacteria bacterium | reverse complement strand
TGCGGCATGCTGGCGGTTCCGCTTGCGATAATTGCGCAACGCGACGGCGATACTGCCGTGTGGCCGATGAATGGACCGATGATGACCAAGGCGTGGACGCCCGACAGCTGGACGCAATTCGAAGCGCGGCATCTGCCGCACTACGAAGACGCCGCGGCGCTGGCGGCGGCTCAGGAGACGCTGACCTCGCATCCGCCGCTGGTCTTCGCGGGCGAGGCGCGGGCGCTCAAGGCCGATCTGGCGCAGGTGGCGGCTGGCGAGTCCTTTCTGCTGCAAGGCGGCGATTGCGCCGAAAGCTTCGCCGAATTCCACCCCGACAACATCCGCGACACCTTCCGCGTGATCCTGCAGATGGCGGTCGTGCTGACCTTCGCCAGCAAGCACCCGGTGGTGAAGGTCGGGCGGATGGCGGGGCAGTTCGCCAAGCCGCGCTCCTCGCCCACCGAGACGCAGGGCGATGTCACGCTGCCCAGCTATCTGGGCGACAATATCAACGGGATCGAGTTCGACCCCGACACCCGGCGCAACGATCCGCAGCGCATGGTCCGCGCCTATTCGCAGGCCGCCGCCACGCTCAACCTTCTGCGCGCCTTCGCGGGCGGGGGCTATGCCAATCTGCGCCAGGTCCATCAGTGGACGCTCGACTTCATGGGTCGCAGCCCCTGGGCCGACAAATTCGCCGATATCGCCGACCGGATCGGCGAATCGCTGGATTTCATGGAAGCCTGCGGGATCGATCCGCACACCATGCCGCAATTGCAGCGCACCACATTCTACACCAGCCACGAGGCACTGCTGTTGCCCTATGAGCAGGTGATGACGCGGCGGGATTCGCTCACCGGCGACTGGTACGACACCAGCGCGCATATGGTCTGGATCGGCGACCGCACGCGCTTCGAGGGCAGCGCGCATGTCGAATTCGCGCGCGGGATCGAGAACCCGCTGGGGCTCAAATGCGGTCCCAGCCTCGAACCCGATGCGCTGCTGCGGCTGCTCGACACGCTCAACCCGCGCCGCGAGGCGGGGCGGATCACGCTGATCAGCCGCTTCGGTCACGACAAGGTCGAGAAGGGCCTGCCGCCGCTGGTGCGGGCCGCGACCCGCGAAGGCCATCCGGTGGTGTGGAGCTGCGACCCGATGCACGGCAATGTCGTCAAGGCCGAGAGCGGCTTCAAGACGCGCCCCTTCGACCGCATCCTGAGCGAGGTGAAGGGCTTCTTCGCGGTCCACCGCGCCGAGGGCACGCATCCCGGCGGGATCCATGTCGAGATGACCGGGCAGGACGTCACCGAATGCGTCGGCGGCGCGGTCGCGATCACCGACGAGGCGCTGGGCGATCGCTATCACACGCATTGCGATCCGCGGCTCAACGCGGCGCAATCGCTCGAGCTGGCCTTTCTGCTGGCCGAGATGCTCAACGCCGAGGCGCAGGTCCGCCGGGCCGACGCCGCCTGAGCGGCAGGTCGCGAAATCCTCGCCTCGGCATCGGCCGCCGAAAGGATTTTCGCGGAACCCCTTTCGGAAACGGCGGTTTCTCGTCATTGTAAGGCTCGCTCGCCATCGGATGGGCGTGGCATTTTCGAGGGGGTCCGACCGTCACTCAATTGCAGCCTAGAACCGCCACCGCGCCGTCGCCCGGTCTCGCCGAGCGGTTCCGCGCCACCCGCGCGCTGAGCGAGGCGCTGGCCGCCCCGCTCTCCGATGCCGATGCGACGATCCAGTCGATGGAAGACGCCTCACCCGCCAAATGGCATCTGGCGCACACCACCTGGTTCTGGGAAACCTTCCTGCTGCGCGAGCATGGGGCGGATTATGCGCCGTTCGACGAGCGCTGGGCCTTCATCCACAATAGCTATTACGAGACCGAGGGCGAGCGGATCGCGCGGTTCGCGCGCGGGATGCTGTCGCGGCCCTCGCTCGAGGAGGTGCTCGCCTATCGCGCGCATGTCGGCGCGGCGATGGAGGTCTTGCTGGAGGATCCTCGGCATGCCGACATGATCGCGCTGGGGATCGCGCATGAGCAGCAGCATCAGGAACTGCTGCTGACCGACATCAAGCACGCGCTGTTCCAGAACCCGCTGGGGCCGGCGATGTGGGAAGAGGCGAGTCCCCGCGAAGGCGGGGGCCTCGGTCAGCCGTCGGACGACCAGGCAGCCCGAGACCCCCGCCTGCGTGGGGGATCGGAAGGCTGGTACCGCCACCCCGGCGGGATCGCGCGGATCGGGCATCAGGAAGCGGGCTTCGCTTTCGACAATGAGGGCCCCGCGCACCGGACGCTGCTCGAACCCTTCGCGCTGGCCAAGCGGCTGGTGACCAATGCCCAATGGGACGCCTTCATCGCCGATGGCGGCTACGACACCGCGACGCTGTGGCTCTCCGACGGCTGGGGCTGGGTGAAGCAGCACGGCGTGACCGCGCCGCTCTACTGGCGCGAGGGCGAGCAGTTCACGCTCGCCGGCTGGCAGGCCCGCGATCCCGAGGCGCCGGTCACCCACATCTCCTATTTCGAGGCCGATGCCTTCGCGAGCTGGGCGGGCGAACGCCTGCCGACCGAGGGCGAATGGGAAGCCGTGGCCCGCGGTCAGGAGGGCGCGGCGCCGGCGCATGATCCCGCCGCGGGCAACCAGCTCGCATCCGCCCATCCCGTCCATCCGCGCGGCAGCGAGGGCCTGTTCGGCGATTGCTGGCAGTTCACCCGTTCGGGCTATCTGCCCTATCCGCGTTTCAAGCCGGCTGCGGGAGCGGTGGGCGAATACAACGGCAAATTCATGAGCGGGCAGTTCGTGCTCAAGGGCGCGAGCTGCGCCACCGCGCGCGGCCATTCGCGCGCCAGCTACCGCAATTTCTTCTACCCCCACCAGCGCTGGCAGTTCACCGGCCTGCGCCTCGCCAGGGATTTGTGATGAAGACCAGCGAAGGAATAGCTCTCGTCGATCGCGACGAGGACGGGATCGACCGCGCCTTTCGCGCCGATGTGCTCGAAGGGCTGCGCGCCGCGCGCAAGGCGATCCCGGCGCGCTGGCTCTACGACGATGCCGGCTCGCAATTGTTCGAGGACATCACGCAGGTACCCGAATATTATCCCACCCGCGCCGAGACCGAAATCCTCACCGAACGCGCGAGCGCCATTGCTGCGGCTGTCGGGCAAGGGCGCGCGGTGGTCGAGTTCGGCTCGGGCAGTTCGGTCAAGACCCCGCTGCTGCTCGAGGCGATCGCCCCGTCGGCCTATGTCCCGCTCGATATCGCGGGCGATTTCCTGCGCCAGGCGGCCGCCGAGCTCTCGGCCAAGTTTCCCGGGCTTCCGGTCTATCCGGTCGAGGCGGATTTCATGAGCGAGGTCACGCTTCCCGCCGAGGTCGAACGCGACCCCAAGCTGGGGTTCTTTCCCGGCTCCACCATCGGCAATATGGTCGCCTGGACCGCGGTCGAGCTGCTGCGCTCGATGCGGCTGACGCTGCAGGCCGACCACGGGGTCCAGCCGCTGCTGCTGATCGGGATGGATCTGGTCAAGGACACCGCGGTGCTCGAGGCCGCCTATGACGATGCCGGCGGGGTGACGGGCGAGTTCAACCTCAACCTCGCGCGGCGGATCAACCGCGAGCTCGAAGGGACGATCCCGGTCGAAAGCCTGCGCCATGTCGCGCGCTGGAACGACGCCTATGCGCGCGTCGAGATGCATCTCGAGGCCATGCAGGATATCGAATTCACCGTGTCGGGCGAGAGCTTCAGCCTGAAGGCGGGCGAGACCATCCACACCGAGAACAGCCACAAATTCACCCGCCGCAGCGCCGACATGCTGCTCCACGCGGGCGGCTGGTCGCCGCGCAAACGCTGGCTCGACAGCAAGGAACGCTTCTCGCTGATCCTCGCCGAGGCGACCGATCCGCGCAAGGCGCCCTGACCGGGTGACGCTGCCATGACCGTTGCGATCATCGGTGCCGGGATGGCCGGGCTGTCCTGTGCCCGCGCGCTGGTGCAGGCCGGTGTCGCGGTGGAGCTGTTCGTCAAGGGCCGCGGTCCCGGCGGACGGATGTCAACGCGGCGCGTCGAGCTGGACGGACGCGGGCTGCGCTTCGACCACGGAGCGCAATATTTCACCGCGCGCGACGAGCGCTTCCGCGCCGAGGTTGCGGCGTGGCAGCAGGCGGGCAGGGTGGCACCATGGCCCGCCGCGGGCGACGAAGCGCTGGTCGGCGTGCCCGGCATGAACGAGCCGGTCCGCGCCATGGCCGAAGGTCTCGATGTGCGATGGGGCACGCGGATCGATCGGCTCGAGCGGGTTGCGGGCGAATGGGTGCTGC
>JAHJWA010000409.1 GCA_018828205.1 Alphaproteobacteria bacterium | reverse complement strand
TCCGGGCGGAATGTCCGGCCCTGTCATGCTGGCCACCACCGATGGCCCGGGCTCGGGCCTGGTGCCGACCGCGAGGCCGAAGACGAAGGCACCGACCAGAGTATCCGAAAGGAACGCCGCTGGGTTTTCGGTCCAGAATAGGATTGGTACCGCCATGATGCCGGCGCCGACGGCAGCAGAGGCCCATCGCGCCCAGGTCACGCGCCATGAGAGCGACAGGCTGGCGAACAGGATCAGCGCGGCGCCGAGCACGATCTCTGACCAGAACAGCAGCGGTTCGGCCACCTCGACGATCACCGGCTGTACCAGGATCCAGCAGCCCAGCGCGATGTTGATGAAATGCGCCCAGCGCGTGTCGGCATGCTGCGCCCGGCGCCAGGTCTCCTGCCGGGCGCGCAGACCTTCCGGGCTCTCGCCGACCTCCTCCGCGTCCTCGACGAATTCCGGAGGTGTGATCTTGTTCGCCTTGTACCAGGCTCCCGGATCGTCCTTCAACGCGGCGACCATCGCCGGCAGTTCGTCGTCAAGACGATGCTGCGGCCGCCAGCCGAGCAATTCGCGGGCACGGGTCGTGTCGAGAGCATAATGATCGCTCGCCATGCGCGTCATAAACGGCTGGACGAACGGCCTCTCGCCATGGTCGATGGCATCGGGAATGACGGGCTCTGCCTTGTCCTGAGCCCAGGCGCCCGCGCTGGCCATGCTCGCAGGCAGGCGGATCGTCGGCCATTCCTCCTCACCGTGGATCAACTGTCCGAGCCGGTCCTGCAAGTCGCCATAGCCGATGGCGTCTTCCTCGCCGACGAGGATCGCCGTCTCTCCGGAGAATGCGGCGCGGCGGTCGATCGTCCGGACGAAGGCGTCGATCATGTCGTCGCGGTGGATCATCGTCTGTCCGGCATCGGTATCGCCGGAATAGAGGTGGCTCTGCAGATCGCGTTCGTAGATGCGCGCGATCTGGTGGGCGAAGGTCGGCACCGAAGTCTCAGTGTCGTAAACCCCGGCGAGGCGGAGGAAAACGACAGCCATCTCGCCACGCTCGTCGCGGATCGCCGCCTCGGCCGCAGCCTTCGAAATCGGATAGGCCCAGCCGGGCTCGATCGGCGCGTCCTCGTCGATCCGCTCGCCCGGACGGACTGGCTCGTGAACCAGCATCGTGCTCGAATAAACGAATTGCTCGACTTCCATCTCGCGCAAGGCGCGGACGAGGTTGCGGCTGCCTTCGACGTTTACCGAACGGTACTGCGGCTTGTCCTCGCCGCTGAAGTCGAAAAAAGCGGCCAGGTGCAGAACGCTGGCGACACTCGTACCAAATTCAGCGCGGATGCGAGCCATCGCAGCGTTGACACTTGCTTCGTCGGTCAGGTCGATCTCGAAAACGGGAAACTCGGCACCCCCCGCTTTCAGGTCGAGCCCCACCACCGTGTAGCGATCGGCGAGCGCTGCGGCGAGTGTTCTGCCGAGATTCCCGGCAGCGCCAGTAATCAGGATCAATGGCTTTTGCACCTGGATCGAACGCTCCCGACCCGTGATGGTTTCACAAAGGATGCAACGCGAATGGTCGCTGGCGAATGGCCAAGATCGGCAAAAGTAACGGGCCGCGCATGCGGGGCGTGCGCAGCGTCAAGCCTTAACGGGCCTGCTCCCTCGCCTCGATGGGCAATGCCGACGAGAAGCCGAGGCCTAACGCGAGCAGAGGAGCTTGGCGCGAAGGGGTTGCATCATTCGCGCGAGGTGGATGGGCCGACCATCCCCAGGTTCAGCGCATCAGCTTCGCCATTGGTGACCTTGGGCCGCGGACGTGAGGGGGCGGCGTCACCCTTATAGGTAATACGATAGATAATGCCGCTTTCGTCGTCCGATAGGTAGAGAGCACCATCGGGGCCTTGCGCCAGCCCTGCCAGGCGGCCCATCTGCGCCCAGCCTGTCGGACTGTCGGAGGATTCGACCAGGAACCCGGTGAGGAATGGCTCGATCGCCATCGGCTTGCCGTTCTGAAAATCGACACGCATCACCTCGAAGCCAGAGGGCGGCTGACGGTTCCAGGAGCCGCGCATCGCGACAAAGGCATCGCCACGGAATTGCTCCGGAAAGGCAGCGCCGGTGTAAAAGCTCATCTGCATTGGCGCTGCATGCGGGGTGTGCAGGCCGATCGGCTCCACGCTGCCGATTGCGTAATCGCTGAAGCTTTGGCCGTCGGGCGGTGTATCCCGCGGATTGAAGCGGGACAGCGCGTAGATATAGGGCCAGCCGTAGCGGGCCCCCTCGGCGATGCGGTTGAACTCTTCGTGCTGCTCGTTGTCGCCGAGCCAATCGATCCCATGGTCGAAACCGTAAAGCTCGCCGGTCGATGGCTCGAAGCCATAGCCGATGGTGTTTCTCAGACCCGAGGCGAAGACCCGTCGTCCATTCCCATCCGGAGCCATGGTCACGATCGTCGCGTTCTCTTCGTTTGTTTCCGCGCAGGCGTTGCAGGTCGAGCCCACCGATATGTACAATTGCCCGTCCGGCCCTGCGACGACCATGCGGTTGGGATGCTGACCGCCCGCGGGCAGATCATCGATCAGTACTTCGAGCTCGCCAAAGGTGCCGTCGGCCATCCGCGGGGCGCGCAGCACTTCGTTGACGGTCACCAGATAGGCAATGTCGCCGGCCAGTTCGATGCCGTGCAGTTGTTCCCTTTGGGCCGCGACCTGGCGCTGATCGGCCCGGCCGTCCCCATCGGTGTCGCGCAGCATCAGCACGTCGCCTTCCTTGCGCCGAGTGACATACAGCGTACCGTCATCGGTCGCGCGCATCATGCGGGCATTGCCAACATCGCGCGCAAACACGTCGATTGCGAAGCCGGGCGGCAGGGCGAGTTCGGCCATTCGCTCCTCACTCCATTCGAGCGGAATGGGCTTGAGCACATGACCAACGATCTCGACTCCTTTCCGGCCGCGATCCTCTTCTGCCGCAGCCTCGCTGCTTCCGGCTCCGGCCTGCGCGTTAGCAGCAGCAGGGAGGAGTGTTGCGCAAAATACGAAGGGAAAAGCCAGGCGCATAGCAATCATCCAATTGTTGGCCGTCTCGTTGGCTAACGGCGATCCGCCTTGGGGGTTCCGATTCCTCGGAAAGCTGCTCGCCACCCTTGGCCGACTGCCCGGCAGCGACACCGTTCCAAGGTTGCAAGACCGCTCCTGCACGGTGGTGAAATCCCGGAACTCGAATGACAAGCCCGGCCACTCGCGCCTAAGGCGGGGTAGCTCACCATCTTGCTGTTCAATTTTCGGAGATTTCGATGCGCGTTCTGGCTCTTACGGCCCTGTGCCTCATGGCTTCCGCCTGCACCACGACCGGACCGGATAAGGCGGATCGCATGATCTCGCCGATCCTCGCCACGGTGGAGGCGCGCGACGACTATACCTTCGCCAGGCCGCAGATTGCGCGCATTACACATGTCGATCTCGACCTCGAGCTGGACTTCCGGGCGCAGGCGGTGGGAGGCACAGCCACACTGGACATCGCCGCCGCGCCCGGAGCCGAGGAAATCATTCTCGATTCCAAGGGGCTGCAGATCGGCGCGATAACCGCGGCGGACGGGCGTCGGCTCTCCTACACGATCGGCGAAGCCGTCGAGGGGAAGGGCGAGCCGATCACCGTGCAGATCGGCGACGCGCGGCGCATCATGATCGATTACACCTCCGCGCCGCAGGCCGACGCGCTGCAATGGCTCGCGCCGGAGCAGACGGCGGGCGGCGATCACCCCTTCGTCTTCAGTCAGGGCCAGGCGATCAACAACCGCACCTGGATCCCCACGCAGGACAGCCCCGGCGTCCGCCAGACCTGGCAGGCGCGGATCACCGCGCCGGCGCCGCTCGACGTGGTGATGTCGGGAATCCTGCAGGGCGAGCCGAGGGATGTCGGAGGGGGCCGGCGTGCCTTCACTTTCGAGATGAATAAGCCCGTGGCGCCCTATCTTATCGCCATCGCCGCAGGCGATATCGACTTCCGCGCCCTCGGTCCGCGCTCGGGCATATGGGCCGAGCCCGCGACGTTGGATCGCGCCGCGACCGAGCTGGTCGATACCGAAGCCATGATCGATGCCGCGGAGGAACTCTACGGCGCGTATCGCTGGGGTCGCTATGACATGATCGTGCTGCCCCCCGCCTTCCCCTATGGCGGCATGGAAAACCCGGTGATGACCTTCCTCACCCCGACCTTCATCGCTGGCGACCGCTCCTTGACGGGGCTCGTGGCGCATGAGTTGGCGCACAGCTGGTCGGGCAATCTGGTCACCTACGCCAGCTGGCGCGATGGCTGGCTGAACGAGGGCGTGACCTCCTACCTCGAAAACCGCATTTCCGAGGTCGTGTTCGGCGAAACCCGTGCCGCGCAGGAGCGTGCGCTGAGCTACGCCGGGGTGATGGAAGCGGTCGAGGAGCTGGGCGCCCGAGCGCCCGAAACAACGCTACGGACCCCAGACGCGCTCGATCCGCTGAATTACAATTCCTCGATCACCTACGACAAGGGCGCGCTGTTCCTGCACACGATGGAGAGCATCGTCGGGCGCGAGCGGTTCGATCCGTGGCTGCGCAGCTGGTTCGACCGCCACGCTTTCGAGCCCGCCACCTCGGCCATGTTCCTGGACGACATGCGCGCAAACCTCATCGGCGACGACCGGGCGCTGGAACAGCGGCTGATGCTCGACCAGTGGGTCTATGGAACCGGCATTCCGGCCAATGCCATGCGGCCCGGCCCGGACGCCTTCGCCACAGTCGATGCAGCGGCCCGCGCCTATGCAGCCGATCGCACCCTCGATGCACGAGCGTGGCAGGGCTGGAGCGCGGCCGAGCAGATGCGGTTCCTGCGCAGCCTGCCCGAAGCGCTGTCGGCCGAGGAACTGGCGCAGCTCGACCGGACCCTCGATCTGTCGACCACGGGCAACAACGAGATCAAGTTCCTGTGGCTGGAGGCAGCGCTGCGCAATCGCTACGATCCCGCGGTAGCTCAGGCGGAGGCTTTTCTCTCCACCGTGGGACGCAACAAGTTCGTCGAGCCCTTGTTCAGAGCGCTCGTGGATGAGGGCGAATGGGGCTTTTCGATCGCCCGCCGCATCTATGACCGCACGCGGCCCTCCTATCACTCCTACACGCGCGGCAAGGTCGATCAGGTCCTGGGGGTCGAGGGCTGAGCGACAGGGACCGAGCCCGTCGCAGCAGCAGGGGGACTGCAACCTTAGTGGCGCCATACGGTTTCTGCCGCTGCGACTAGGCGATGTCCGGGACCTGCCCCGAGCGCCGCTTTCCGCCCCGGCCCCCCCCGATTGCGGGGCCGAGCCGCGAATCTAACGGCAGGTGTCATCCCTTTGACAATGTTGGTGTGTGGGCCGACCGGTCCGCGAGCCGCATAATCTTCCCCTGGGTCAATGAACTGG
>JAHJWA010000408.1 GCA_018828205.1 Alphaproteobacteria bacterium | reverse complement strand
GCACTTCCTCATCTTGGCAGCTGGAAGGCGGACACTCACTTCCTCCATCGCATTGTTGACCTGGCTGAAGAGCGCCAACCCGCAAATGTGGTCGAACTCGGCTCTGGAGCCACATCCCTTGTCATCGCAAGTGCGCTTAAGAAAAACGGGAAAGGGAGACTGCACAGCTACGATCAACACTTGCCGTTCGTTGGGGAAATGGCGAAATGGCTTTCAGGTTACGACTTGGATGCGGCCTTTCACCATGCACCCCTTTTTTACCGTAGCGACCGCTGGCCCGGATTATGGTATGCCCTTTCCCAGCTTCCAGATGAAATTGATCTGCTTGTAATCGATGGACCGCCTTGGTCTGTACATCCCTTTGCGCGAGGAATTGCAGACTGCCTCTTCGACAGGATTTCCCCAGGCGGCATAATAATGCTGGACGATGCTGCAAGGCCCGGTGAGCGCTTGATTGCCCGCCGGTGGCGTAGCGAGTGGCCTGAGTTCAGCTTCAACTTCGAAGGCGAAGGATCGAAAGGATTGCTCATCGGTCGCAAATCTTTCGAGAGAGGTTAAGCCGGCCAACGGTTTCGAGATACCGCCTGAAAGCTTCCGAGTTGCATGCGGATGCTTTTTTCCAGTTCCTTGCAGAAAAGGATGGTTGGCTGGTGTCCGCCGATCGTAGATTTCTGTCGGTTGAGAAGAGTGGAGACGCTGGGTGCGCTGACATGACATCACATGGCAAAGACGCTTTTTTCCACTATGCGCGGTTTTCGCGATCACAGCGCAGGCACCAAAGCCATCGCTCCCTGCTTGCTGACTTTAAGTCGCAGTAACCGGAATTCTACACGCTGCCGAGCGTGCGGGCGATCTGGTTACACCGCGACAGGGTAGCCGCGTTTGAAGGTTTCGCCCTTTCGCAGGGCTGTCCAAGCGATCCGCGCCAGCTTATTGGCCAATGCGACCACCACCGCATTGCGGTGGACGCCGCGCTCGATCATTGCCTTCAGCCAGCGCCCCAACGTTGTGTCCCTTTGCGACAGCGAAGGCAAAGCCGCTCGCGCGCCATGTATGAGCAGGGTGCGCAAATAGGTGTCACCGCGCTTTGAGATGCCGAGCAGCCGTGGCTTGCCGCCGGTGGTATGTTGTCGGGGGACCGAACCAAGCCGGGCGCCAAGATCCCGAGCTTTGGTAAAGCTGCTTGCATCGCCTACCGCCGCAATCAGCGCGGTTGCGTTCAACACCCCGATGCCGGGGATTGAAGTCAGCCTCGTGCGGCAGGATCATTGCGTGCGAGTTCGACGAACTCGCCATTCAACGCCTCGATCCTTGCGTCCAGTTCGCGCCATTCGCCGCGCAGTTCGCGTACCAGTTGCCGCAGGCGCGGTGACAATGTCGTATTCCCATCGGCCAGCATCCCATCGATACAGTTCCAGCTTGCGGCGCCCGACCGGGAAGATTGTCCCGCGCTCCAGCAGGATCGCTCGCAACTGGTTGATCTGGTTCGTGCGTTCGGCCACGAGGCGCGAGCGGTCCCGGTCGAGAGTCTGAATGTCCAGCTGCTCCTGGGTGTTGAGCCCGACGAAGCGCATCGTCGGACGCGAGGCCGCCTCGGCGATTCCTTCGGCATCGCGATCATCATTCTTCTGCGCCTTCACATACGGGCGCACGTATTCCGGCGACATGAGCCGGATCTCATCAAGAAGCTTGGCCGCAAGTCCTTCGCCTCGCTCATGCTCATCTTCTCCCTGATCTCAACCTCTCCCGCGCGCGGGATCCCCGGCGCTACTGCAATGGTCGCAGCAATTGTGTTCATTCTGGTCGTGCAGATGATTGTAGGTCGTGATTGTGTCTGGCTGCCCGACTTCATCTCCCGTCACCAGCTATCGACGGCACAGCTTTGCAAGGGGATCGGCTGGCTGCGCAAGCCAGTCTACTTCGTTGAGGGCTTCCTCAAGCCGCGGCTCGCGTTCCCTTTTTCACCGGCCATGGATCTATCTTCCGCTCTTCCTTATCCTTGGTCTCACCCTGTTTATGCCGTGCATGGAGATCGTCCCAACCTCCGGTTCGATTGCAACGGCTGTAATCGCACTTTTCGCCGCCGGTCTACTGTCGCGCGACGGCGCTCTCGTGGTCGCCTCACTTCTCCTGTTGGCCGGTATCGCTATAGCCGTTTGGCCGCTTGGGTTTGCGCCATGAGTTCGGACGGTCCTCCGAACGAGGTGCCGGCGAATGGGCATTTGCAGTCATTCTTCTCTCATTCTCTGCTTAGCGACATCTGAAATGAGGAGCCTGCTCTCCGCGCGCCGCTCATGGGTGCTGGCTCTGCTTTTCTGGTGTCGCGGCATCTTTATAGGACGTAAGTCGCCGAACTGCTGGGCGAGCGCACCGATCTGGCGGACAGCGTCGGCAAGCGCTTCGACGATTCCTACTGGATCGCCGAGGCGCCCGATATCGTCGCGCCCAATCTGGTGCATTCCGAGGCCGCGCGCAGCGCCGATCACAAGCTCTCGATCCGTTGCGAATATTACGAGGAGCGCGTCGCAACGCTGGTGACGGTGATCGCGGCCGACCGTCGGGGGTTGTTCTATCCCATCGCCGGGCGGGATCCATCTGGCGGGCGCCAACATCATCGATGCGCGCATCCACACAACCCGATCGGGCTGGGCTGTCGACAATTTCCTGATCCAGGACCCGCACGGGCGGCCGTTCCGCGAGGCGGCGCAGCTCGAGCGGATCGAACGCGCGATCGAGGATGCGCTCGCCAACCGCATCGCGCTCGAGCCGCGGCTGGCGCAGCGTCCGCTGCCGCACCACCGCTCCAAGGCCTTCGATGTCGACCCGAGGGTGGTGTTCGACAACAAGGCCTCGAACCGCTTCACCG
>JAHJWA010000407.1 GCA_018828205.1 Alphaproteobacteria bacterium | reverse complement strand
GAACCACGGTCTATGGGCGCAGTGATGACTGACAAGGCGCATCAGCCGGGCGAGAGCACGGCAGGGGTTCGGCGCAAGCAGCGCGGGGCGGGCCGCCAGATGGGCGCTCCGACGATCGCCGATGTGGCGCGCGAGGCCCATTGTTCGCCGATGACGGTGAGCCGGGTGATCAACTCGCAGGGCAATGTTCGGGTCGCCACGCGCGACCAGGTGATGGCCGCGATCGCCAAGCTCAACTATTCGCCCAACCGCGCCGCGCGCAGCCTCGCGGGCGGCGACCAGGTCCGGATCGCGTTGCTGTTCGACAACCCGTCGGCGTCCTATCTGAGCGAGTTCCTGATGGGGGCGCTGGAGGAGGCGAGCCGCCGCGACGTGCAGCTGGTCGTGCAGAGCTGTGACAGTTCGGCCGCCGCCATGGTTCTGGTGCGCAACCTCGCGGAGGGCGGGATCCAAGGATTCATCCTCCCGCCGCCGCTGTGCGACGATCTGGAAGTGCTCGATCTCGTGGCCGAACTCGATACCATCGCCGTGGCGGTGGGGCCGGGCAAGGCGGAAGGCTCACAGGGCGCGGTGCTGATCGACGATTTCCAGGCCGCCTACGACATGACCCGCCACATTCTCGGGCTGGGGCACGAACGGATCGGCTTCATCATCGGCAACCCCGAACAGGTTGCGGCGGACCGGCGCCTGAACGGCTATCTCGCCGCGATCCGCGATGCCGGGCTCGAGGTGGACGACCGCCTGATCGTGCAGGGCCGCTTCACCTATCGTTCGGGCATGGACGGGGCGGAAAAGCTGCTCTCGGTCAGTCCGCGCCTGACCGCGATCTTCGCCTCGAACGATGATATGGCAGCGGCAACCGTGGCGGTGGCGCATCGTCGCCATCTCGACGTGCCCAACGACATCACCGTCTGCGGGTTCGACGATACCGACATGGCCAGTTCGATCTGGCCCGAACTGACGACGATCCGGCAGCCGATCCGCGAGATGACCGCCTGGGCGGTGGGCGCGATCACCCGCATGATCCGGGCCAAGCGGCAGGGCGAAGACAGCCCGGTCGAGGAGGAGATCATGCCCTATACGCTGGTGCGCCGCGAATCGGATGCCGCGCCTTCGCTCGCCAGCCGGGGTTCGCGCGGAGCGGCGAGCTGATGGCCGCCGACGGAACGGCAGCGCCCCGCCGGTTGCGCAGCCGCGACTGGTTCGACAATCCCGACCGCATGGATATGACCGCGCTCTATCTCGAGCGCTTCATGAATTACGGCGTGACGCCGGAGGAACTGCGCAGCGGCAGGCCGATCATCGGCATCGCGCAAAGCGGCAGCGACCTGTCGCCCCTCAACCGCATCCATCTCGAACTGGCCAGGCGCACCCGCGACGGCATCCGCGATGCGGGCGGCATCCCGATCGAATTCCCCGTCCATCCGATCTTCGAGAATTGCCGCCGGCCCACCGCCGCGCTCGATCGCAACCTGCTCTATCTCGGGCTGGTCGAACTGCTCAACGGCTATCCGCTCGACGGCGTGGTGCTGACCACCGGCTGCGACAAGACCACCCCGAGCCAGATCATGGCCGCTTCCACCGTCGATATCCCCGCCATCGTCCTGTCGGGCGGACCGATGCTGGACGGCTGGCACGAGGGCGCACTGTTCGGCTCGGGCACGGTGATCTGGCAGAGCCGCCGCAAGCTGGCGGCGGGCGAGATCAGCGAGGAGGAATTCCTCGACCGCGCCACCTCGAGCGCGCCATCCGCCGGGCATTGCAATTCGATGGGCACGGCCAGCACGATGAACGCGGTGGCCGAAGCGCTCGGCCTGTCGCTGACCGGCTGCGCCGCCATCCCTGCGCCCTATCGCGAGCGCGGACAGATGGCCTATCGCACCGGGCGGCGGATCGTCGAAATGGTGCATGCGGACATGCGCCCCTCGACCATCCTGACGCGCGCGGCCTTCGAGAACGCGATCGCCGTGGTCAGCGCCTGCGGGGGCTCGTCCAATGCCCAGCCGCACATCCAGGCCATGGCCGCCCACGCCGGGGTGGAGCTCCCGCTCAGCGCCTGGAACGACCATGGCTACGATCTGCCGCTGCTGCTCAACATGCAACCGGCGGGTCAGTATCTGGGGGAGCGGTTCCATCGCGCCGGCGGCGTGCCTTCCGTAATGTGGGAACTGCTCGAGGCGGGCAGGCTGCACGGCGATTGCCTGACCTGCACCGGGGCGACCATGGCGGAAAACCTCGCGGGCCGCGAAAGCCGCGATCGCGAGATGATCCGCCCTTTCGCCGATCCGCTGATGGAGCGCGCGGGGTTCATGGTGCTGTCGGGCAATCTGTTCGATTTCGCCGTGCTCAAGACCTCGGTGATCTCGGAGGAATTCCGCGCCCGCTATCTCTCGCGCCCCGGCGCCGAAAACCGGTTCGAAGCGCGCGCCGTGGTGTTCGACGGATCCGACGATTACCACCACCGCATCAACGATCCCGATCTCGGCATCGACGAGGGTTCGATCCTCGTGATCCGCGGTTCCGGTGTGATCGGCTGGCCCGGCAGCGCCGAAGTGGTCAATATGCAACCGCCCGATGCGATGATCCGGCGCGGCGTGTCCTGGCTGCCCACACTGGGCGACGGCCGCCAATCGGGTACCAGCGACAGCCCCTCGATCCTCAACGTTTCTCCCGAAAGCGCGGCGGGCGGCGGGCTGGCCTGGCTGCGTGACGGCGACGTCATCCGGGTCGATCTCAACAGCGGCACCTGCGACGCGCTGGTGGACGAGACCGAGATCTCCCGCCGCCTCGCGCAAGAGCCCGCGCCGCCGACCCCCGCCTCGCAGACCCCGTGGGAAGAACTCTATCGCGAAAAGACCGGGCAATTGGGCGAGGGCGGGGTAATGGACTTCGCGCTCAAATATCGCGGCACGGCGCAAAAGGGCCTGCCGCGGCACAACCACTGATCCGCTCAGCGGGTTCTCTCAATCGAGAGGGTGGGCCGAAATCCACATCCGCAGACCGGAGGTGCAACCCGGCGGCAGGACAGTCATGCAGACCGGCGTGCGGTTGAGCGCATCGGGCACATGGCTGACCGGTTCGAGGCACAGCGCGCTGCCGTCTGCGGGGGCATAGAGGTGGAGGTGCGGCGCGCCGCGGGCGGTCAGTGCGATCGCGCCGAGATCGTCCTCGATCGTCGCCATGCCGTTCCACCCGGCGAAGCAGTGGTCCAGCGTCTCGCCGGGCAGCGCCGAACCGCGAGCGAAATCGCCGAACCGGTCGGGCGGGGCGATCATGCCCGTGGGGATCGACGCCTCGTCGACCAGCATCACGCCTTCCGCCGCAAAGCGCAGGCGGGTTTCGGGTCGGCGGCGGAAATAGGGGTGAAGCCCCAGACCCGCAGGCATCGTGCTATTTGAACGATTGGTCACTTCGAGCGCTATCATGCAGCCCTGCCGACCCAGCCGAACGCGGTGCTGCGCCTCATAGGCCCAGGGCCAGTCTGTCGGATCGTCTGGCCAGGGCGTGGGGCCGAGGCCGGGATGGCGATGCTCGAGCGCGCATTCGGAAGTCGAGGCGGAGAGTATCTCCCACTTGGCCTGCCAGCCGAAGCCGTGGAGGCTGGAGGTCTCGGGCGGAAAATTGCGCGGCAGCCGCACCTTGGTTTCGCCCCGCGCAAACATGCCGCCCGCAATGCGGTTGGCGTAGGGCACCAGCGGGAAGCACGCACTCGTCAGCGGATCGACCGAGCCCTGCGGCATGGTGCGCAGAATTTCCGCGCCATCGAGGTGGAGCGAGGCCAGCGAACCCCCGCATTCGGGAAGCAGCCGCGCCGACCAGCCGCTGTGGGAAATCCCTACGTACGGCAGGAGTGCGCGCCGTCGCGGGCAGTGAAACAGGGCGCGATGCCGGCGATCACCGCTCGATCGCCAGTTCGAACCCGGGCACGGGCAGATCGCGCGCGTCGAACAGATTGGCCACCGGCGCGTCCGCCCACAGATAGCGCAGCCGCGTGGCGGGCAGGCCGTCCTCGGCGATCAGCAACCGGCTGCCGTCGATCCGCGCCAGCACGAAGCGACAGCTTTCCGGTGTCGGGCCGCAGAATTCCACGCCCAGCGGATAGGGCCCGCCATAGGCGCGCAAACTGCCTTCGACGCCGCCGATGGCGACGGCGATCGTCCCGCCCGAGGCAACCGCGCTCCCCGGTTGCGGCAGAGCGATACCCTGCGCCGCCAGCGCCAGTCTGCGGCCCAGCACATTCTTATTGGCCGGGTGGATGTCGCTCGGCTCGCCGATGTCGATCGCGGTCACCAGCGCTGCGTTGCCATCGGCGAGCACGCCCTGCCGCTGCTCCTCGCGAAGGTCGGCCCAGCCGCTTTCCCCCGGACGATCCACCCGCGTGCCGTAATTCGCCAGCTGCACCACCAGCATCCGCGTCTGAGCGCCGAACTGGCGGCGCCAGCCCGCAAACAGTTGCGCGAGGCGCGCGTCGTAGTCCCGCTGGCCGATATCCGCCTCACCCTGGTACCAGGCGACGCCCGCCAGCCGCATCGGGCCGAGTGGCGCGATCATGGCGTTGTGCATCACGCCGAGTCCCGCGATGGCATCCCACGGCGCGCGCGGCGGCATGTCGGTCAGGGCGCCCACCGAGTATTCCCAATCGGCTCCGAGCGGGATCGGCGCGCCACCTGCCGGCGTGAAATGGAGCCGCTCCGGACCGCCGAAGAAGCCGCCGGTATCCCAGTTGTTGCTGGCCGCGATCAGCACCTCGTTGGCTCCGGCGCGCAGATATTGGGCGGGCACGCGATAGGTTCGTTCCACCCCCCAGCCGAAGGTGTAGCCCACCGGATTGCCGTTGACCCAGGTCATGTCGAGATCGTCGATCGCGCCGATCGCCAGCCGGCCGTCGCCCGCCGCAGCCTGCTCCACCGTCAGGGTGAAGCTCTGACGCAGCCAGACGTTCGCGGCGGGCTGGGTGTCGAGACCGGTGCCTTCCCACTCGTTCCAGAACGAGAATTGCGGGATCGGCTGCCAGGCGAGCCTATCGGAATGCGTCCAGGGTTCCTTGCCGCGATCTCCGGCGCGCCACCAATCATACCAGCGCGGCGCGAAGGCCACGGCGGCGGCAAAGGGATCGCGGTGGTAGAGCTGCAACAGGTCCGTCGCCTCCTCGCCATAGAGCGCGGCGACGGCTTGGGGGGTCATCCAGGCGCTGGCGGCGGACCCGCCCCAATTGGCATGGATCAGCCCGACCGGCACGCCGAGTTCCGCGCGCAGGCGCTGGCCCATGTAGAAGCAGGCGGCGGAGAAGGTCTCGACGCTGGCCCCCGTGGCCTCCTGCCATCCGGCGGGCGCACCGAACACGCGTTGCTCGGCCGCGGCGGTGAATTGCGGGACCTTGAACAGCCGCATCTGCGGGTCCGCCGCCATGCGCAGCTCGTTTGCGGTGTTCAGCGCCCGCGCGACCGGCAGCTCCATGTTCGACTGGCCCGAGCAGAGCCATACCTCCCCCACCAGCAGGTCGCGCAACACGGTCTCACCGGTGCTGTCGGTCAGGGTCAGGGCGAGCGGTTCGGACGAGGCGTCGCGCGGCGCGAAGGTGAGCCGGAACAGGCCACCGGCATCGGCGCGCGCGGTCTGCCGTTCTGTACCCAGCGTTCCCATAATTTCGCCGCCGGGAACGCCGCTGCCTTCGATCACGATGGGTTGGCCGCGCTGCAACACCATGCGGTCGTCGTATGCTGCCCCCGGCTGCGGCGCGGCGAGGGCGGGAGCGCCGGCGGCAGCCAAGATAGCGGCAATAGTGAGCGCGGCGGCTTTCATCGTCTTGCTCCTGCTCCCACCTTGCCCCGGCCTGTGTGCCGTCGGCGTTCTATCCCAGCCTGACCCGCGGCTGTGCGAAGCCCGCAACCGGCGCGTCGAAAGCAAGCAGGCTGCCCGCATGCGGGTATTGCGCGAATTGCGCGGGCTCGAGGTTCTTGGTCGCGGTGGTGACGAAACCGGTGCGCAGGTCCGGCCCTCCCAGACACAATTTGGTGATGTCGCGCGCGGCGAACTCGATCTGCGCCACCAGCTCGCCATCGGGCGAGAACCGGGCCACGCGGCTCCCGAGGTAGAGCGCGGTCCAGACATGGCCCTCGCTGTCGACTACAGGACCATCGGGATAGGCATCGGGGAACAGCGCGCCGGTGTCGGCGAAGAGCCGCGCCTCGCCCACGCCGGCGGGCGACAGATCGGCGACCATGATCCTTTGCGCCGAGGTGTCGGTGAAATAGATCCGGTCGCCCTGGGCATTCACCGCCGGGCCGTTGGTGATGGCGATCCCCGAAGGTCCCGCAGCGCGGATCTCGCCGCGGTCGAAGACATAGAACCGGCCCGAGGCCTCCGCCTCGCTGTCATCCATCGATCCGAACCACACCCGGCCCCAGGGGTCGGTGCAGGCATCGTTGAGCCGGTTGTGCGCCGGTTCGCCCGGCACATCCATCAGCTTCTCGAAGCTCTGACGCTCCGGATCGAACGTGTAAAGCCCGTCCTGCAGGCCGCACAGCAGCAGGCCGTTGTCGGCAGGAAGCGCCCAGCCGATCTGCTCCGGCGCCTGGGCCATGGCGTTGCTGCCGGTCACCGGATCGTAGTGCCACAGCCGCTGCTGCTTGATGTCGACGAACCACACTACCTGCCGCTTCGCATCCCAGAACGCGCCTTCGCCCAGTCTGCTGCCGGCAGCGAGCAGCTGGCGCGGGTTGGCCGAGGCGGTGAGGTTCAGCGCCATCCGGCATCGACCCAGTAATTGTGCGCGGTGCAGAACCTGGCATCGTCGCTCGCGAGGAACAGCGCCATGGCGGCGATATCGGCCGGCTGGATCCGCCCGCTCAGGCATTGCGCGGCGACGATCTCGGCCTCGCCTTCGGGCGAATACCATTTGCTCTGGCGCGGGGTCTGGACATTGCCCGGGATGATCGCGTTGACGCGGATGTTGTCGCGGCCGAGCTCGCGCGCCAGACTGCGGGTCAGGCCCTCGATCCCCGCCTTGGCGGTCTGGTAGATCGCCAGGTTCTCGAGCCCGAGGTGCCAGGAGATCGACCCCAGATTGATGATCGATCCGCCGCCCGCGGTGCGCATCGCCGGAAGGGCCGCGCGGGCGGCGAAGAACTGGTGCTTGAGGTTCACCGCCATCCGCTCATCCCAATAGGCCTCGGTGACGTCCTCCATCTTGTGGCGGTCGTCGTTCGCGGCGTTGTTGACCAGCACGTCGCACCCGCCCAGCCGCTCGATCAGCTCCTCGATCCTGGTCGCATAATCGGTGCTATGGGTGATGTCGCAATGGCTGAAGATAGGCGCAATCTCGGCATCGCCCAACCGTGCAACCAGCGCTTCGCTCAGTTCCACCTCGATATCGACGAAGGCAACAGCGGCCCCCTGGCGCACGAAGCCTTCGACGATACCTTCGCCGATGCCCGAGCCGCCGCCGCTGATAATCACCTTTTTGCCGGCCAGGCTGGGGTAGGATGCTCCGTTCGCGATTGGCCGCAAAATCCCTTCAGCCATCAGGCGCAGTCTCCCGTGTAAACCGTCTTGATCGTCGTGTAGAACTCGACCGCAGCAAATCCCTGCTCGCGCGGGCCGTAGCTCGACCCGCGGGTGCCGCCGAAGGGGACGTGATAATCGACGCCGGCGGTGGGCAGATTGACCATCACCATCCCGGCCTTCACGTTCTTGCGGAAATGCCGGGCGTGCTTGAGGCTGTTGGTGACGATGCCCGACGACAGCCCGAAATTGCCGCGATTGGCCAGCTCCAGCGCTTCATCGTAATTCTTCACCCGCACGGTAGAGACCACCGGGCCGAACACTTCCTCGTTGTTGATGGTCATGTCGGGGGCGGTGTCGGCGACCACCGTCGGCTCCATGAAATAGCCCTGCGTGCCTATCTCCACGCGCCCGCCGCCGCTGGCCAGCCTGCCGCCTTCGTCGCGCGCGATGCCGACATAGCGGAAGTTCTGTTCGAGCTGCGCCTCGCTGGAAGCCGGACCCACTTGCGAGTCGGCATCGAGCGCGGCCCCGACCTTGAGGCTCGCGGCCTTTTCGGCCAGCGCGGCGACGAAGCGGTCGTGGATACCGTCTTCGACGATCACCCGGCTCGATGCCGTGCAACGCTGCCCGGTCTGGAAGAAGCCGCCATCCGCCGCGATGGCGACCGCCTTGTCGAGATCGGCATCGTCGAGAACGATCAGCGGGTTCTTGCCGCCCATTTCCATCTGCACCCGTGCGCCGCGCTTCATGGCGGCAAGCCCCACCGCGCCGCCGACCTGCTGGCTGCCGGTGAAGCTCACTGCGGTGACATCCTCGTGGTCGACGATGGCGCGGCCCACGTCGCCGCGGCCCAACACCAGGTTGAACACGCCTGCGGGCAAGCCCGCCTCATGGATCACTTGGGTGAGAGCAAAAGCAACCGTGGGGGTCACATTGGCGGGCTTGAGCACCACCGCATTGCCGAACGCCATGGCCGGGGCGGCCTTCCACGCGGGGATCGCGATCGGGAAGTTCCACGGGGTGATCAGCCCGACCACGCCCAGCGCCTCGCGATGGGTGGCCACATCGAGGCCGGGGCGGGTCGATTCCAGCGTCTGCCCGTGGCGGCGCAGCGCCTCGCCCGAGAAGTAGCGGAAGATGCGCGCCGCGCGCAGCACTTCGCCCATGCCCTCGCCGCGCAGCTTGCCTTCCTCGCGGGCGAGCAGTTCGCCCAGTTCGGCAGCGCGGTCGAACAGCGCCACGGCGATCTTCTCGAGCAGGTCCGAGCGGACCTCGGGCGAGGCAGCGGCCCAGTCGGGCTGCGCGCTCTTCGCCGCTGCAACCGCCTGCGCGACGTCGGCCGCCGAACCATCGGGAAAGCGGGCGACGATCTCGCTGGTGTCGGACGGATTGAGGCTCTCCAGAGCGTCGCTCGCGCCGGTGAATTCGCCGCCGATGTAGTGGGATAGGGTACGGTTGGTCATAGCACTCCTCAGATTCGGGCTATGAGGCCGCGGGCGGCCAGGTTCTGCGCGAATTGCCGGATGCCCATGGTCCAGGCAGGCGCATCGCGCGAGGTGGTGACAATGTTGCGCAGGGACCCGATCCGGCGCGAGCTGATCGTCACCTCGTCCCCGGGCTTGTGCGTGAAACCCGCGCCGGGCGTATCGCGATCCTGCGTGGGCGCGAACAGCGTGCCGCAGAACAGCACGAAACCATCGGGATAGTGGTGTTCGGACAGGCACTGACGCACCAGTTCGACCGGGTCGCGGCTGATCTGACCCATATCGTTGGTGCCTTCCAGCCGGTAACCCTCCGGCCCGTCGATCACGAGGTCGACATTGGCCCCACGCACATCGTCGAGGGTGAAGCTCTCGTCGAACAGCCGGATGAAGGGGCCGATCGCGCAGCTGGCGGTGTTGTCCTTGGCTTTGGACAGCAGCAGCGCCGAGCGGCCTTCGAAATCGCGCAGGTTCACGTCATTGCCCAGCGTGGCGCCCAGGATCTCGCCGTCCGGATCGCAGACCAGCACCACTTCGGGTTCGGGATTGTTCCAGTTGGAATCGCTGCGCACGCCGATCGGCGCGCCGTGGCCCACGGTGGAAAGGACCGGGGATTTGGAGAAGATCTCCGCATCGGGGCCGATGGCGACCTCGAGATATTGCGACCACATGCCCTCGGCGATCAGCGCGGCCTTGAGCTCGGCCGCTTCGGGCGTTCCGGGGACCACCGCGCGGATCCCCGCGCCCACCTTGTCTTCCAGCGCGGCGCGGATCGCTACCGCGGCGGGCGCATCGCCGCGCGCGCGTTCCTCGATGACCCGTTCGATGGCCGACAGCGCGAAAGTAACGCCCGCAGCCTTCACGCATTGCAGATCGATGGGAGAAAGCAGCGCCCATCCTTCGGGCAGGCCGGTCTCGACAGTACCGATCTGCTCGCCGCCCTCGAACACGCGGCGCGCCATCGCGCCGGCGCTGGTGGCGACGACGCCGGTCAGATCGAAAATCCGGCCTTCGCGAACCGCGATGACGCAGGGGCCGCGGGGTCCCTGGGCACGTCCGATGAATTGGCCCGAGGCATGATCCCCGGGCAGAGCCTGTGACAGACGGTCGGCCATTGCCGCTCCATTCCTCCCCTTGATAGCGCTACCATAAGGTGGCTAGGAAGGCGGGGCAAGGGCAAACCCGGACAAAACGGGCGTGGGTGGAGGAAATATGACCGGCAGGCTTATCAGGGCGGCAATCGTTGCAGCAATTGGCACCGGGGCGATGCTGCTATCGACCACAGCAAGGGCCGGCCCCACCGCCCGGTTCGATTTCGTGGAATATCGCGCCCGAGGCGCGGCCACTGCGCCGCCCACGGGGCAGTTCCGCAATCCGGTGCTGCCCGGATTTCATCCCGACCCGTCGATCGTCCGGGTGGGGGACGATTTCTACCTCGTCACCAGCACCTTCTCGTGGTTTCCGGGACTGCCGATCTTTCACAGCCGCGATCTCGTCAGCTGGAATCTGCTTGGGCATGCGATCGACCGGCCGGGCATGATGGATTTCTCAGGGCTTGGCACCAATCGCGGGCTGTTCGCGCCGGCGATTACGCATCACGACGGCAAGTTCTGGATCGTCAACACCTGCATCGATTGTCGCGGCAATTTCGTCATCACCGCCGACAGGCCGGAGGGTCCTTGGAGCGATCCGGTGTGGCTGCCATTCGACGGGATCGATCCCTCGCTGTTTTTCGATCGCGATGCCGAAGGGCAGGAAACCGCGTGGATCGTTTACAATGATGCCCCGCCCGGTGAGCCGCAATACGAAGGTCACCGTGCCCTGTGGCTGCAGGGCTTCGATCCCGGAGCGATGAAACTGGTCGGCGAGCGCACCCTGCTGGTGGATGGCGGGGTGGATATTTCCGAGCGGCCGGTCTGGGCGGAAGGACCGCATATCTACAAGGTCGATGGTTGGTATTACCTGCTCGCGGCGGAAGGCGGCACGGCGGACCAGCATTCGCAGACGATCTACCGCTCGCGCGAGGTGACCGGCCCCTACGAGCCGGGCCCCGTCAATCCCATCCTGACCCAGCGAAACATGGATCCCTCCCGCCCCGACCGGGTCGAGGCGACCGGCCATGCCGACATGGTGCAACTCGACGACGGCTCATGGTGGGGCGTGTTCCTGGCGACGCGGCCCTTTGCCGGGCAATCGACGCTGCTGGGGCGCGAGACCTACCTGTTGCCGGTGCGATGGGAAGACGGCTGGCCGCGCTTCCTCGATCCGGGCGAGGTGGTGCCGGCCAGTGTTCCCCGGCCAGCTCTGGCTGCCCATGACGGCACGGACTGGTCGGGCTGGCGCGACGATTTCGACGACGGAGGGCTTTCGCCCGAATGGATCAGGCTCCGCAACCCCGGCGCGGAGCAGCGGTTCGGGCTCGATCCGGCGGCCGGCGAACTGTGGGTCGTCGCTGGCCCGGACGGGGCGGGCAGCCTCGATCGCCCCGCTTTTACCGGTCGCCGCCTGCGGCACCATGACGCCGCGGTGACCACGCGTGTCAGCTTCGCTCCGACGCGCGCTGGAGACTTCGCCGGACTGCTGGCCTTCATGGACGAGACCCATTTTTTCGCCTTCGGGATCGAGGGGACCGGCGAGGGGCAGCGGATCGTCGCCCGCCTGCGCGATGCCAACCGGCCCGACGAACGCGGCGCGGTTGTCGCTGCCGAACCGCTTGTCGACAGCGGAGCGGTGGAGCTCAAGATCGACCTCACCGGCGGCAGCGCCCGCTTCGACTGGCGGCGGGCGGGCGCCGGCACTTGGACGACTTTGGCCGAAAATGTCGACGTCGAAGGGCTCGCCTCGGTTCACGCCGGGCTGTTCACCGGGCTGGTGATCGGCCCCTATGCCGTGGCGGGCGGTTGAGCGCGCTCAGGCGCAGGGAAGCACGACCTCCGCATCCATGCCGAGGCGCACTTCGGCCAGCGCGAGATCGCCGGCGCCCTCGCTGGTCAGGATGAACGGTGCCGTCACGCTGGCCATATCGATCCCCTTCTCGCGCAGGCACTTCAAGGGCAGGCCATAGCGCACGAAGCGGGCGTTGGCGGGCAGCGCAACGGGGTTTACCGCCCGCGCCCCGTCTGCGCCGAGCATCGCCACGCCGATCTCTGCGGGCGCGGCATCGACCTTGACCGTGAACAGCAGCATTATGTCGGCATTGGTTTCGCGGGTGATGTCGACCGGCTCGATATTGCTGACCGAGACCGCCGCCTCGCCGCCCGTTATCTCGAACCGCCGGGCGCCTTCCTGCACCACATGGTTAACCGCGCTGATCCGCGCGCGGCCCTGCATGGCTTCTGCGGGCACGGTGGTGACGCGGGTTTGGCTGCCCGGCTGCGAGGGGTCGGCAATATGGAGCGACCAGGCCGCGGCGGGGACCCCTTCGGCAAACCAGACCCGGCTGTCGCCGGCCTCGGCCGCGGCGGCGACCACCGGGAGTTCGCTCCACTCGCTGCGCGGGCTGGCGTAGGTCAGTCCGTGGCCGAGCGGGTAGAGCGTTCCGTCGGCCATGTCGGGCGTCAGCGGCCAGGCGGCGGGCAGGGTGCCGGTAAAGTCGAACCGCGCCGCGCCGCCGGCATCGCCCACCAGCACGTCGGCCACGCCCTGCCCCTCGCTGCCGGGTAGCCATGCGACCACGAAGGCGTCGGCATTGTTGAGCGCCTCGCTGACATAGAGCGGGCGACCGGTAAGCATCACCGCCACCACCGGAATACCCTGTTCGCGCAGGGCGCGCATCGTCGCGAAGGGGCCGGTCAGCGCGTGATCGAGCGCCAGCGTGGCGCGGTCGCCCTGGAATTCGGCATAGGGCTCCTCGCCGAACACCACTACGGCGGCATCGGGGCGGCTGGTGAAGCTGCCGTCCGGCGACAGTTCGGCGCTGCCGCCGCCCGCCTCGACCGCGGCGCGCAAGCCGCTCCAGATCGAGGTTGCGCCCGGGAAGTCGACGTTGGTCACGCCGGTCCCCTGCCAGCTCAGCGTCCACCCGCCCGATTGCTTCGCGATATCGTCGGCGCCGTCGCCGGCCACCAGCAGCCGCCCGCCGGGGGCGAGCGGCAGCACGCCGTCATTGCGCAGCAGGACCAGCGACCGGCGCACCGCTTCGCGCGCGAGGTCGCGGTGCTCGGGCGCGCCGAGCAGCTCGAAATCACCCGACAGCAGCCGCTCGGAGGGTCGGGGGGCATCGAGCAGTCCGAGCCGTTCCTTGACCCGCAGGATCCGCGTCACCGCGTCGTCGATGCGGCTTAACGGGATTTCGCCCGCCTGCGCACGCGCCAGCAGGTCGTTGTAGATCGGGCGCCAGGTGTCGGGCGCCATATACATGTCGATCCCGGCGATCAGCGCCTGCGGGCAGCTTTCGTTGGTGCAACCCGCCACCTGGCCGTGGGCGTTCCAGTCGGACACCACGAAGCCGCCGAAATCCATCCGGTCCTTGAGCACGCCGCTGAGCAGGCTGTGGTTGCCGGTCATCTTGACGCCCTGCCAGCTCGAGAAGCTCGCCATGACGGCGGAGACGCCCTCGGCGATCGCGGGGCCATAGGGAGTGCCATGGATATCGCGCAGTTCCTCCTCGCTGATCGAGCTGTCGCCCTGATCGGTGCCGTTGTCGGTCCCGCCATCGGCCAGGAAATGCTTGGTCGAGGCGATCACATAGGGTCCGGCGAGCAGGTTGTGATTGTCGGGACCGCCCTGCAATCCGCGCACCATCGCGCCGACGTAGGAGGCGACGATGGCGGGGTCGGAGGAATAGCCTTCATAGGCCCGGCCCCAGCGGAAATCCTGCGGCACCGCGACCGTGGGGGCGAAGGTCCATTCCTGACCGGTCACGCGGATCTCGCGCGCGGTGGCGGCGCCGATCCGCTCGATCAGCGCGACATCGCGCGCGGCGCCCAGACCGATATTGTGCGGGAAGATCGTCGCCCCGACGATATTGGAATGGCCGTGCACCGCATCGGTCCCCCAGATCAGCGGGATGCCGACGCCGCCATCGCTGGTATCGGTCGATGCGGCCCAGAATTCGTCGGCGAGGCGAAGCCGGTCGGGCGCGGGGGCGAGGTCGTTGCCATAGGGCCCCGAATTGCCGCCGTTGAGCACCGAGCCGAGATTGTAGGTGCGCACCTCCTCCGGGGTGACGCAGCAGATATCGGCCTGCACCAATTGCCCGATCTTTTCGGCGAGCGTCATTCGGGCGAGCAGGCCCGCGATCCGCGCTTGGGCAGCGGCGGGGGTTGCGACCGGATATGCGAAGGCGGGCCACTGTTCGGGATGAGCGAGACCGGCGCCCTCGCGTTCGGGATAGCCCGCCGAGGCGATCTGCGTCGGCTGGCTGGCAGCGCAGGACACCAGCAGGAGGGCGGCGATACCCATGGCGGCCGCCTTGCCGTAATGCACCATTCTCAATCCTCCCCGGACCGCTTCGAATGCGGAATTGTCGTTATGGGAGCGCTACCATTCCGACTATCGGCGAGCTTGTCAAAGGCAATCTTGCAACCGCCTCACGGTGAAATCGGCAATTTCGACCAACCGTTCTAGGAGGGGAAACTAGACTTCGACATTCATCGCTACCACCGCGCCATCGGCGTCGGCGCTGGCGTAGATCGCCTCGATCAGCTTCATGTCGCGCAGGCCCATTTCGCCCGGCGTCCGATGCGGCTCGCCGGCGCGGGCGGCAGTGGAGAAGCCGTCCACCTGCGCGGCGAACTGGCGCATCGGATTGCCCACGCGGAACTCGCGCGGCGGCAGGCCGCCGCCTTCCAGCAGAATGCGGTTGTCGTCATAGGTGGTGGCGGGCTGCATCTCGATGCTCGCCTCGCTGCCGAAATAGCGCTGGCGGCTGACATAGGGGCTGGTGCAATAGGAGGAGGAGCCCTGGACGCTGATCCCGCTCGCCATGCGCAGGCGGAAATCGACCGCGCCCTCGACTTCGACAAAGCGCGGATCGTTCTGAGGCGTGGCGTAATGCGCGGTGACCCCGACCACGCGGTCGCCGGGCAGCATCATCAGGCTGGTGTTGAGCCCGTAGACCCCGATATCGTAGAGCGAGCCGCCGCCGCCCAGCAGCTTTTCCAGCCGCCATTGGTGCGGCGGATAGTCCGGATTGGCGGAAAAACCGTGGTCGGCCGAGATATGCCGGATCGTGCCCAACTCGCCGGCCTCGATCCGGCGCAGGACCTCGCGGTTGTTGGGCTCGAAATGGACGCGGTAGGCGACCCCGAGCTGGCGCTCGGCGGCGCGCGCCGCGTCGACCATGGCCTGCGCCTCGCGGGCGCTCGAGGCCATCGGTTTCTCGCACAGCACATGCTTGCCCGCCTTGAGCGCGCGGATGGTGTATTCGGCGTGGAGACCGACCGGCAGGACGATATAGACGCAGTCGATCGCCGGGTCCTCGGCGATGGAATCGAAATTCGCGTAATCGTAGATCCGCCCGACGCCATAGCGCGCGCCGAGGTCCTGCGCCTTGGCGCGGTTGCCCGAGACGAAAGCGGCGAGGCGGCTCAGCCGCGCGTCGGCAAAGCCCGGGATCACCTGGCCCACGGCGAATGTGCCGAGGCCGACGATGGCCCAGCCGAGGCGCTGGCCGGGCGCCTCGGGTAGGGCGGGATCGCCCAGCAGCGGCTGGCCCTTGGCTTCCTGCGCCAGCGCCTGCCCCGCTGCCGCCGCCAGCGACATCCCCGCTCCCGCCGCGAGCAATTCGCGCCGCGACATTCCGATCCTGTCCATGCTTTTCCTCGCTCCGTTGCCTTCTGGTAGCGCAATCATGCGCTTGGCGGGCGGCGGCTTCAAGACCGATTGTGGCTTGCCGCGATCCTCAGTCGCGCAGCGCCGGGGCGAGCGTTTCGGGCTGGCCGTCGGAGGGCTCGGGGGTCACTCCCAGCACCTCGGCGAGCAGCGGATAGACCGCGACATTGTCGAAGATCGGCAGCCTCAGCCCGGATTTGAAGGCCGGGCCCGAGGCGATGAAGAGCGCCTTCATCGCCGGGTCGCGGTGGTCGTAGCCATGCGCGCCGCCATCGGGGCTGTAGCGCGGCTCGCCGCCCAGCACGACCCAGCCGGGGGCGGCGAGGCAGAGGAAGCTGGGGACGCGCGGATGGCTGCCATAGGCGAATTCCGCGGGGATCTCGCCCTTGCGCCAGCATTCCATATTGGCGTGCG
>JAHJWA010000001.1 GCA_018828205.1 Alphaproteobacteria bacterium | reverse complement strand
GGTCAGCCTCGCAAGTTTCGTCTGGATGGTGCTCGCGTTCAAGGCCGCGCCTTCCGGCGATCTGGGCGGCAGCGTGGAAATCGGCTGGCTGCTCTCGACGCTGATCACCCTGCCCGCGCTGGTGCTGTTCCTGGGCTCGCTCACCCCCGGCAATCCCGCGATGCCGAGCCCGGGCGCCGCCGCAGCAGCGCGTGCCGCGCCCAAGGGCGTCTTCCGCATCACGCGGCACCCGATGATGTGGGGCTTTGCGCTGTGGGCCATGTCGCACATCCTGCTGTGGTGGAGCTGGCGCACCAATGTGGTCGGACTGGCGATTCTCACCCTCGCGCTGCTCGGCGCGCATCTGCAGGACCGCAAGAAGCGTGCGCTGATGGGCGAGGACTGGAAGGCCTGGGAAGCGCACACCTCCTACTGGCCGCGCTGGTCCCGTCTGGCGGGGGTGGGCGCAAAGATCTGGATCGCCGCGCTGGTGCTGTGGGCACTGCTGACCTGGGTTCACCTGCCGCTGGCGGGGATTCCCGCCGGGCTGTGGCGCTGGATCGGCTAGGTCGGACGACGCGGATCAGCGGCCCGTGAACTGCGGCGCGCGCTTTTCGATCAGCGCGTCGACGCCCTCCATGTGATCCTCGGTCAGATGCATCAGCGCCTGCGTGTTCGCGGCCATTTCGAGCGCGGTGTCGTAGCTGGTCTCGCGCCCCTGGCGCATCAGGTTCTTGGCGTGGCGCAGCGCGTGCGGGGGCATGGCGGCGATCTTGCTGGCCAGCGCTTCGGCTTCGTCCATCAGCGCTTCGGGTTCGACCACGCGGCTGACCAGTCCCCAGGCGCAGGCGGTCTCGGCGTCGATCACCTCGCCGGTGTAGAACAGTTCGGAAGCGCGCGCCTCGCCGATGATGCGCGGCAGCAGCCAAGTGCCGCCGTCGCCCGGAATGATGCCGAGCTTGAGGAAGGTCACCCCGAACTTCGCCTTGCCGGACGCGATGCGGATATCGCCGAGGCAGGCGAGATCGCAGCCCAGCCCGATCGCCGGACCGTTGACCGCGGCGATCAGCGGCACGCGCAACCCGTAGAGCGCGCGAAGGATGCGGTGGATGTTGTTGCGGTAATTGTCCGACAGGCCGGGCGCGGTGCCGCCGAAGGAGCCGCTGCGCTCCTGCATCGCCTTGATGTCGCCCCCCGCCGAGAAGGCCCGTCCGGCGCCGGTGAGAATCACGCAGCGCACGTCGAGATCGCGGTCGATGGCGTCGCAGGCGGCGACGAAGGCATCGCCATCGCCCGCGGCACCGAGCGGGTTCATCGTCTCGGCGCGGTCGATCGTCAGCGTTGCGACATGGCCGGCGCGCTCAACCTTCAGCAGACCCATCGTGTCAGGCCCGCGCTTCTTCCACGCCGGTGCTGTTGTGCTGCAGCGCGCTCAGGACCTTCTCGACGATATGCGGGGCGTTGAGCCCGGCCTCGTCATACTGCTTGGCCGGGTCGTCCTGGTCCTGGAAGACATCGGGGAGCCGCATGGTGCGGATCCGCAAGCCATTGTCGGTCAAGCCGGTGTCGCTGGCATGGGTGAGGACATGCGCGCCCAGACCGCCCACCGCGCCTTCCTCGATCGTGACGACGACATCGTGGCTGCGCATCAGCCGGTCGATCAGATCGGTGTCGAGCGGCTTGGCGAAGCGCATGTCGGCCACGGTGGTCGAGAGGCCGCGGGCATCGAGCTGGTCGGCCGCCTTGCGCGCCTCGCCGAGCCGCGCCCCGAGCGAGAGGATCGCGACCTTGCTGCCCTCGCGGACGATCCGGCCCTTGCCGATTGCGAGCTTCTCGAGCGTCTCGGGTATGGCGACCCCCACGCCGTTGCCGCGCGGATAGCGGAAGGCGATCGGGCCGGCGTCATACTCGGCGGCGGTGTAGGTCATATGCGCCAGCTCGGCCTCGTCGGCCGCGGCCATCACCACGAAATTGGGCAGGGTGGACAGATAGGTGACATCGAAGCTGCCGGCATGCGTCGCGCCGTCGGCACCCACAAGCCCCGCGCGGTCGATCGCGAAGCGCACTGGCAGGTTCTGGATCGCGACATCGTGGACCACCTGGTCGTAGGCGCGCTGGAGGAAGGTGGAATAGATCGCGGCGAAGGGACGCATGCCCTGCGCGGCGAGCCCGGCGGCGAAGGTCACCCCGTGCTGCTCGGCGATCCCGACGTCGAAGGTGCGGTCGGGATGCGCGGCGGCGAAGCGATCGACCCCGGTCCCGCCCGGCATGGCGGCGGTGATCGCGCAGATCCGCGG
>JAHJWA010000057.1 GCA_018828205.1 Alphaproteobacteria bacterium | reverse complement strand
CAGCGCACCTGGGTGCGGCTGACCCGCGCGGGCGGATCGGCCTTCGCCGCGCATGTCGCCGAATTGCAGCGGCTGGCGCAGGTCTGAACCGCCGCGCCGCAGCGGCCAGCACAGGGCCGGCTAGGAGAACATCACCGGGACCTCGCTCACCGTCATGGTGACGGGCAGCGCGCCGACGATATCGCCATCGGCCTGCACCGGCAGCGCTGCCTGCGAACGCGCGCTCAGCGTGCGGCAGGTCAGGATCGCGACCCCGCGGCCTGCGCGCGGCCTGCGGCCCAGCGCGAGCCGCAGCACGAAGCGGGCGTAATCGCGCCGCCGCGCGGTGATGAGCGCGACGACATGGAGTTCGGGCTCGCCGACCGCCGCGCCCGGAGCGAAGCTCCACGGGCCGGCGTAATAGCGCCCCTTGGCGACATAGAAGGCCTCGCAGTCGAGCCGGCGGCCATCGGCATCGAGCGCGATGCGGTGCCGCGGCCAGGCGGCGAGCAGGCGGACCATCGCGACCCCATAGGCGAGCCGCCCGATCCGGCGCTTGAGCCGCTCGGAGACCAGATCGACCGCGAGACTGTCGGGGCCGACCCCGGCGCTGGCGAAGAAATGGCCGTCGCCGATCGCCACCGGATAATGCGGGCGGCGGCTCGCGCCCCCCAGCACCAGCGCGGCGAACTGCCCCGGGTCGGTGGGGTGACCCGCCTCGCGCGCCAGCAGGTTGATCGTGCCCACGGGGTAGATGCTCAGCGGCACCGGATGCCCGCTGCGCGCGACCGCCCCGGCGACATGGCGCACCGTCCCGTCGCCCGCCGCCACGCAGACATGCGTCGCGCGCGGCGCGATCCGCGGGATGCCATCGCCGGTCTCGCTCGCCAGCACCTCGGCGCCGAGGCGCTCGAAGGCGCGCGCCAGCGCCGCGATCCGGCGCGCCGAATGGCCCCCCGATCGCGGGTTGCTGAACAGCTGCACCACCGCGCGATCCGCCGGGGCGGCGTCGCGCGCGGACGGCGTTGCGGGGGCCGGCTCAGCGATCGCGCGTCCCCGCGGCGTAGTCGCCGGTCGGCGGGGCCGCCAGCGCGGCGGGATCGACGCGGTACCAGCTGGGATCGCGCCCCAGCGAGGCGTTGTAATTGGGGGTGAAGGTCATCGGGTCGGGTTCGGGCGACAGCAGCGTCGGGCCATAGAGGGGCGCGGTTGTCGCGGACTCATAGCCCATCAGCGCGAGCAGCGTCGGGAAGATCCGGAAATGGCTCATCGCGTCCCTCCTGGCGGCGGCGACGGCGCGCCAGTCGGTCGGGGCGGTGGAGGGCTCCGCCGCGCCCCGCTCCGCCGCAGTCCCCTCCGCCCCCGCCGCGGCGATCACCACCAGCGGCACCGCGCCTTCCTCGCCGCCGGCGGGTTCGGGGACGCAATGCGTCGGTCCGCCCGCTCCGCCGCGCTCGTAGAGGTTCTGCCCGTGATCGGCGGTGTAGAGCAGCACCGCGCCGCTGCCCGCGACGCGGGGCAGCAGCAGGTCGAAGAAGCCCGCGGTGCTCCAGACCAGCGTGTTGCGATAGGCGTTGCGATAGCGCCGCCATTCCTCATCGCTGTCGGCCGCCTGCCCGGGCAGCGCGGCGATATCGGTGATCCCCGCCGTGCGGCCGCGCGGGGGCAGCGGGCGGTATCGCGCGGCGGCGAGCGGAAACTTGTCGGCGATCGGGAAATGCGCGCCGACCTTGTTGACGAGGATGAACTCGGCGACGCCATTGCCCAGCCGCGCGCCCAATCGCCGCGCCAGCGCCCGGTCGCGCTCGGCCACCGGGGTGGTGCCGAGCTGGACGAAGTCGTCGATCTCCGCCGCTTCGGCCGGCGTCATCAGGTTCTGCAGCGCGCCGCGCTCGCGCTGCGCGTCGAGATAGACGGTGCGGCGCCCGGCGCGGCGCGCATAGGCCCAGATCGAGGGCATGTCCTCGGCGGCCTCGCGATAGGTCTCGCGGGTGCCGCCGTAGCGCAGCGTCAGATTGCTCCCCGCGCTGCAATTGGTCACCGCGGCGGCGACGCCGAAATTGGCGGTCACCACCCCGCGGCGCGCCCGCGCGAGCCCCGAGCGGACCCCGGCGGGATGGTTGATGTCGAGATATCGCGCGGCGATGCTCTCGTCGATCACCAGCACGATATCGCCCCGCGCGAGCGCCGGGCCGGGAGCGATCGCCACCGCCTGGCGCGGGCGGTCGTCCTCGAGCGCGTGCAGCCCCGCCATGATCGCGCCCTGCGCCAGCGGCGAGAAGGGT
>JAHJWA010000406.1 GCA_018828205.1 Alphaproteobacteria bacterium | reverse complement strand
GCAGGCGATCGCCGATCGCAAGCTGCCGATCCTCGAGGATGTCCGCGACGAGAGCGACGAGCAGATCCGGCTGGTGCTGGTGCCGCGCAGCCGCAATGTCGATCCCGAGCTGCTCAAGGAATCGCTCTACAAGCTGACCGATCTGGAAACCCGCTTCGGGCTCAACCTCAACGTTCTCGACGCGACGCGCACGCCGATGGTGATGGGGCTCAAGGAACTGTTGGGCAATTGGGTCGCCAGCCAGATCGACATCCTCCAGCGCCGCAGCGTCCACCGGCTCGAGCAGATCGCGCGCCGGCTGGAGCTGGTCGAGGGCTATATCATCGCCTTCCTCAATCTCGACCGGGTGATCGAGATCATCCGCAGCGAGGACGAGCCCAAGCCGGTCATGATGGCCGAGTTCGGGCTGACCGACCGCCAGGCCGAGGCGATTCTCAACATGCGGCTGCGCAGCTTGCGCAAGCTGGAGGAGATGCAGCTGCGCCAGGAGAAGGACACGCTGCTCAAGGAAAAGGACGAGCTCGACAAATTGCTCGCCTCGCCGGCGCGCCAGCGCACGCGGCTCAAGCGCGAACTGGCCGATCTGCGCAAGGAATACGGGCCCGACACGCCGCTGGGCCGTCGCCGCACCAGCATCGAGGAGGCCGCGCCGACGGTCGAATTCAGCATGGATGCGATGATCGAGAAGGAGCCGATAACGGTGATCCTCTCGCAGCGCGGCTGGGTGCGCGGCGCGCGCGGGCATGTCCCGCTCGACCAGGAGTTCAAGTTCAAGGAAGGCGACGGCCCGGCCTTCGCGGTCCATGCGCAGACCACCGACAAGCTGCTGCTCGCTGCGGACAACGGACGGTTCTTCACGCTGGGCGCGGACAAATTGCCCGGCGCGCGCGGTTTTGGTGAACCCTTGCGCAACACGCTCGACATCGACACCGAGGCGCAGATCGTCGCCATGGTGCTGCATTCGCCCGGCCAGCGGCTGCTGCTCGCGGCGAGCACGGGCAAGGGCTTTGCCGCCGCGACCGCGGACCTGCTCGCCGAGACCCGCAAGGGCCGCCAGGTGGTCAATCTCAAAGGCGATGCCAAGCTGGCGGTGGTGCGTCCGATCGCTTCCACCGACGATCATGTCGCGGTGGTCGGCGACAACCGCAAGCTGGTGGTGTTCAACCTCGAGGAACTGCCCGACATGGCGCGCGGGCAGGGCGTCCAGCTGCAGCGCTATCGCGACGGCGGGATGGCCGATGCGCGCACCTTCCGGCTCGAGGAAGGGCTCAGCTGGGCGATGGGCGGCGACAGCGGCCGCACCCGCACCGAGCAGGAGATGTGGCAGTGGAAGGTCGCGCGCGGCGGGGCCGGGCGGATGCCGCCGCAGGGCTTCCCGCGCGACAACCGCTTCGGCTGATCGCCGCGGGCTGATCAGCGCGCGCTAAGCTCGGCTTCGAGCAGGGCGTCGATCCGCTCGGGGCCGGGGAAGCCTTCGGCGACCCAGCTGCCCTCGACCGCGCGCATGATCCGCGCGACCTCGGGCCCCGCGGCTACTCCGCGCGCGATGATGCTTCCGCCCTTGAGCGGAAAGCTCGGGACCTCCCAGTCCGCGAGCGGGCCGAGCGACTGGCCGGAGAGCAACAGCCGGTCACGCGCGCAGTCGAGACCCTCGCGATAGGCGAGGGCGTATGGATCGGCGGCATCCTCGGGCTTTCGCTCCGCCGCGCAGACCAGCCGCGCGCGCTGCGCCCGCGACAGCCGCAGCCGCACCGCCACCGCTTCGGCCAGCGCACGCACCGGAGGGATCAGCGCCGCGAGCCGGCGGATCGCCTCGGGCGCTGCGCCCTGTGCCCGCTCATGCTCCACCAGCGTCATGAGACAGGCGCGCTCGCCAGCGCGCGCCTCGGGCAGGATCACCGCGAGCACGGCGTGATCCTGCATCAGCGCGACCGTTGGGCCTGGATCGGGCAGGCCGAGGATGGCGAGCAGTTCCATCGCCACCCGCTCGCGGCTCAGCTCCGTCAGGGTGCCCGCCAGATCGCGGCAGGCGGCGAGCGCTTCCTCGTCCAGCGTATCGCCGAAGCGCGCCTGGAAGCGGAAATAGCGCAGGATCCGCAAATGATCCTCGCGGATGCGCTGCGCTGCGTCGCCGATGAAGCGCACCCGCCGCGCCGCCAGATCGTCGAGCCCGCCGAAATAGTCGTCGATCTCGAGCGTCTCAGGGTGCGCGTAGAGCGCGTTGATGGTGAAATCGCGCCGCGCCGCATCCTCGCGCCAGTCTGCGGCGAAGGCGACGGTGGCGCGGCGCCCGTCGGTCGAGACGTCGTGGCGCAGCGTCGTCACCTCGACCGGGCCATGATCGAGCAGCGCCGTGACCGTGCCGTGATCGATCCCGGTGGGCACGGTGCGGATGCCCGCCTCGCGGCACAGCGCAATGACCCGCTCGGGGCGATGAGCCGTGGCGGCGTCGATATCCTTGGCACTGCCGCCGAGCAGCGTGTCGCGCACCGCGCCGCCGACCCAGCGCAGCTTATCCGCGCCCAGCGCGGTCACCAGCGAGGCAAGATCGTCGCGCCGCGTCCAGTCGGCTTCGGGCAAACGCGTCATCGCTCGGCCCCCATCCACGCCAGTCGCCGCGAGAGATTGTAGCAGATCGCCGCGGTCACACCCCAGATGCGATAGCCGGAATGCTCGAGCTCGAGATATTGGCGCTCGGCTCCCTTCCAGAACACCGAATTGCGCCGCCAGTTGCGGTCATCCATGAGCAGCGAGAGCGGCGCCTCGAACCAGCTCTCGACTTCGCGCTCGCATGCCACCAGCGGCAGGTCGGGCGGGATCACACCGAGCACCGGGGTGATGTCGAAGCCCGTCCCGGTCTGGTAGCGGTCGGTGGTCCCGATCAGCCGCACCGCCTGCGGATCGAGGGCCAGTTCCTCATGCGCCTCGCGCAGCGCGCCCGCGACCGCGTCCTCCCCGGTCTCCAGCTTGCCGCCGGGGAAGGCGACCTGTCCGGGGTGATCGCGCATCGTGGTGGGGCGCTGGGT
>JAHJWA010000405.1 GCA_018828205.1 Alphaproteobacteria bacterium | reverse complement strand
CGCCAGCGACTGGCCATCGGCCTGGCCGGACTGGCGGGGCTGGTCGATGCGACCGGTTTCGTCGTCGCGGGGGGCTATTTCACCTCCTTCATGTCGGGCAACACGACGCGGCTGGGGGTGGATCTTGCCGGGGCCCCGGCGATGGCCGCAGCCGTGCTGCTATTCGGCGCAGCCTGCCGGATCGAGCGAGGAAGCCCGCTCCTCGAGAATTGAGCGGCGCTCCCGTCCCGCCTCGTCAATCCGGCGCGTTCGCCACAGCCTCCGCATGATGCTTCGCGTTCTCGGCATAATGCATCACCCCGGCGCGCATCCCCATGATGGCGGCGTCGGTCAGTTCCTTCATCGGCTTGGCCGGGCGCCCGGCCCAGAGCGAGCGCGGTTCCATCACCTTGCCCTCGGTCAGCATCGCGCCCGCCGCCAGCATGGCGTCGCTGCCGATCACCGATTTGTTCATCGCGATGGCGCCAAGGCCCACGAAGCCGCGATCTTCGATCACGCAGCCATGGCACATCGCCATATGGCCGATCAGCACATCGCTGCCGATCTCGAGCGGCGAGCCCTCGGGGTCGCCCGGGCGCGGCGGGTCGCAATGCAGCACGCTGCCGTCCTGGACATTGGTCCGCTCGCCGATGCGGATGGTGAAGACATCGGCGCGCAGCACGCAATTGTACCAGATCGAGCTGCCCTCGCCGATCTCGACATCGCCGATGATGGTGCAGCCCGGCGCGATGAAAACGCTCTCGTGTATCTTCGGGGTCTTGCCGTGGATGGGCACGATGCGGACGCCGGGGCGGTGGATGCTCATACTCATTTTCCCAGGATGTTCTGCCATTGGATATAGGGCAGGATGGACGCGAAATCGTCGGTCCACAAGGTCGGCGCCGGCGCGGGCGGGCGTTCCCACGACAGGTCGCGGCGCGCGGCGATCAGCCTCGCGATCTGGCCGGCGTCTGGCGACATCACCACCCACACCGAGGGGCTGATCCCGGGTCCGAGCTCGGTCAGATCCGAGCGCAGGATCGCCGTCATGCCATGCTCCTTGGCCAGCGCCGCGACCATCGGACGCAGATCGATGAAGCGGTTGGAGATATGCAGCACGAGCAGCCCGTCCTCGGCCAGCGTGCGGCGGTAGATGGCGAAGGCTTCGGTGGTGACGATGTGCAGCGGGATGGCATCCGAGCTGAAGGCATCGATCACCAGCGCGTCGAAGCGCGCGGCGGGGAAGCGCTCGAGCACCAGCCGCGCGTCGCCGATATGGACCGGCGCATCGGGGGTGCATTCGCGCAGGAAGGTGAAGCCGTCCGCGCCGCGCGAAAACTCCACAACCTCGGGATCGATCTCGAAGAAATCCCACGCCTGACCCGGCTGGCGATAGCAGGCGAGCGTCCCCACCCCGAGCCCGACGACCCCGACGCGGGCCTCGGGGCCCGCGAGCTGCGGCAGCAGACCCAGCGCCGCACCGACCCCCGAATCGCGTCCGTAATAGGTCGTCGGCTCGCGCCGGTCGGCGGGCGCCGAGAACTGCAGCCCGTGAAGCGTGGTCCCGTGGGTCAGTTCGCGCCGATCGCCGGATTCGTAATCGCGCACGGTGTAGATACCGAAATAGCTGCGCTCGCGCGCGCCGTCGATCGACGCCGACAGCGTCTGATAGCCGCCGCGCCCGAGCATCAGCATCGCGAGCACCGCCACCATCGCCCAGCGATACCCGAGCAGCAGGATCCCGCACCACGCCATGCCCAGCATCCCCAGGAGCACCAGCGCATCGTTCTGCTCGACCAGCCAGCGGTTGAGCAGCCCCGAGAGGACCATGGCGGCAATCAGCAGCAGCAGCACCGCGATCCGCCGCTTGCGCGGGTCGAGCCCCAGCCGCTCCATCCAGGCGATCAGCGGACGATCGGGAAGCAGCGCAGCGGCGGCCAGCACGAGGATGGGATGCTCCCACACCCAGTCGAAGACCACCGGTGCGAGCAGCGCGGTGAACAGCCCGCCCAGCGCCCCGCCCGCGCTCATAATGAGATAGAAATAGGTCAGCCGCGCGGGCGATGGCCGGTCTTCGTAAAGCCGGCGATGCAGCGCGACCGCCACCACGAACAGCATCAGCACCGTCGCGAAGCCGGTCGAGAGGCCTTCCGCCCCCTGGCTGACCATCGCCATCCCGCCCGCCAGCAACAGCACCACGGGGGCGACGCGCGCCAGGGTATGCCCCAGCGCGCTGCGCGCGTTGAAGGCGAAGACGAAGCTCAGCAGATAAAGCCCGAGCGGGATCACCCACAGCAAGGGCATGGCGACGATATCGGTGGTGAGATGCGTGGTCGCCGAGAGCATCAGCCCCGAGGGCACCGCCGCCAGCGCCAGCCACAGCAGCGTGCGCCGCCAGCCGATCGGCTCGGACGCCGCGGGGGCGAGCGGCGCGTCGACGCCGCCAGCGCGCCAGCGCACCGCCGCCGCACCCCCCACCAGCAGGATCAGCGCGCCATAGCCCAGGCTCCAGACCCAGCTCTGCGCGCCCAGCGACAGATTGGGCTCGAACAGCAGCGGATAGGCGAGCAGGCCGGTAAAACTCCCCAGATTGGAGGCGGCGTAGAGCCAGTAGGGATCGCCCGCGCTGGCGTCGGCGGCGTACCAGCGCTGCATCAGCGGCGCCTGCGCCGAGACGACGAAGAACACCGGACCGATGGTGAGCGCGAACAGCAGCGGCACCCACAGCGGTTCGAGCCCGGGGCTCGGCGCGGGCAGATCGGCGAGCGCGATCGGCAGCGTCAGCGCGGCGAGCAGCAGCAGACCGAGATGCACCGCGGCCTGGCGCGCGATCGGCCAGCGCCCGATGGCATGGGCATAGGCGTAGCCGCCCAGCAGCAGCGCCTGATAGACCAGCATCGCGCTGTTCCAGACCGCGGGCGCGCCACCCAGCCGGGGCAGCGCCATCCGCGCCACCAGCGGCTGGACCAGGAACAGCAGGAAGCTTCCCGCCAGGATCGTCGCGACGAACAGCAGCCGATGTCTCACGCGGGGCGGTGCTCCTGCCAGGTCTCGGCGGTGACCGAGTGGACGATGCTGGGGTTGAGATGCGGCCCCCAGCGCGGATCCTCGAAATCGAGATCCTCGCGGCGGCGCATCCCCAGCCGCCGCATCAGCCCCCAGCTGGCGCTGTTGCCCGCGACGGTCAGCGCCACGACCTCGTCCGCGCCGAAGCGCTCGAACGCCGCATCGAGGCTGGCGACGGCGCCCTCTTTGGCATAGCCGTGGCCCCAGGCATCCTCGCGCAGCCGCCAGCCCACTTCCATCATCCCGAACACCGTCTCGCCCTCGACGTTCGAGCGCTTCAGGCCGCAGAAGCCGAGCAGCTGGCCCGACAGATGCCCGCCATCGGGCTTGCGCTCGAGCACCCAGAAGGTGTGGCCGTGATCGCGGCGATAGCCCTCGAGCCGCTCGCGCGCCGCATTACGTGTCGCTTCGTCCGCGGGATCGCCCAGCCAGCGCATGACTGCAGGCGTGTTGGTGACGCGCCAGAACTCGGCCCAGTCCCCCTCGCGCCAGTCGCGCAGGATCAGCCGCTGCGTTTCGAGGCGGAACTCGCTCACCGGCCCTCAGCCGCCCAGCAGCCGCGCGGCATGCGGCGCGTGATAGCTCAGCACCCCGGTGCAGCCCGCGCGCTTGAAGGCCATCAGCGTCTCGAGCACCAGCGCGTCGCGATCCCCCGCGCCCGCCGCGGCGGCGGCCTCGATCATCGCGTATTCGCCCGACACCTGATAGGCGAAGACCGGCAGGTCGAAGCGATCGACCAGCCGCGCGACGACGTCGAGATAGGGCAGGCCCGGCTTGACCATCACGCTGTCGGCGCCCTCGGCAATATCGAGCGCGACCTCGCGCAGCGCCTCGCGACCATTGCCCGGATCCATCTGGTAGCTCTTCTTGTCGCCCTTGAGCAGACCGCCCGAGCCGACCGCATCGCGGAACGGGCCGTAGAAGGCCGAGGCGTATTTGGCGGCATAGCTCATGATCTGGGTCTGGTGATGCCCCGCCATCTCGAGCGCCATGCGGATCGCCCTGACACGGCCGTCCATCATGTCCGATGGCGCGACGATATCCGCGCCCGCCGCGACCTGGTTGAGCGCCTGATCGACCAGCACCGCCACCGTGTCGTCATTGGAGACATAGCCATCCGCATCGAGCACCCCGTCCTGGCCGTGGCTGGTGTAGGGGTCGAGCGCGACATCGGTGAGCACGCCGATATCCGAGCCGCAGGCATCGCGGATCGATTGGATCGCGCGGCACATCAGGTTGTCGGGGTTGAACGCTTCCTCGCCGCTGTCGCTGCGGCGATCGCCCGGGGTGTTGGGGAACAGCGCCACGCAGGGGATCCCGAGCGCGACCGCTTCCTTGGCGCGTTCGGCGATGCGGTCGACCGACCAGCGCGAGACGCCGGGCAGGCTGGCGATGGGTTCTTCCACCCCGGTGCCCGCGGTGACGAACAGCGGCCAGATCAGATCGCTCGGCGCCAGGCGGTTCTCGCGGTGGAGCGCGCGGCTCCAGCCGGTCGATCTTGTGCGTCGCAGGCGGGTGTGGGGGTAGCTGGCGTCCATCCGGCAAGCTGTGCCGCAATCGTTGGGGCGGTGCAATGAAGTGCGGCGCAAATCGCCCGCCGGGTCAGGAAACCGGTGCGGTGCGCGCGGGATCGAGCCGGTCGATCTCGCGCTGCGGCTCGCGCGCGGCGCTCTCGGCCTCGGTCTGGTCGAGCCTGGCCAGCGCCGCCCCCGCCTCGACGGTCTTGAGCTTGGCGAGCGCCGCGCGGAACTCGCGCAGCTCGGCGCCGCTGAGCTGCGCGCGGGTGACGAAGGACACGCCCGCCGGGTCGATCGCGCGCCCGCCGCGGTACATTTCGTAATGCAGATGCGGCCCGGTCGAGAGCCCGGTCGAGCCGACATAGCCGATCACCTGTCCGCGCCGCACGCTCTGGCCGTTCTGCACCGCGATCCGGCTCATATGGCAATAGCGGGTGTCGAGATTGCCGCCATGACGCAGCCTAACCGCGTTGCCGCAGCCGCCCATCCGCCCCGCCCCGGTGACGCGGCCATCGGTCACCGCGACGATCGGGGTGCCGTGGCGGGCGCGGAAGTCGACCCCCGAATGCATCCGCCGATAGCCCAGGATCGGGTGGCGGCGCATGCCGTAGCTCGAGCTCATCGGCCCCGGCACCGGCGCCACCAGCCCGCTGCGCTGTTCGCCCACGCCGGACGCCTCGAAGAAGGCGCCCTTCTCGCCCCAGCGCATCAATTGCGCGCGTGGGCGGTCGCCGCTCTCGAGCCCTGCAAAGAGCAATTGCCCGGCCTGACGCTCGCCGGTGGCGGCGCGGCGGTGCGCGACGATCAGGTCGAACGTGTCGTCGGCCGCGATCTCGCGGTCCATGTTCACGTGATCGCCGAGCGCCTTGAGATAGGCCTGCACCGCGCTGGCGGGCGCGCCCGCGGCGCGGGCCGAGCGGTAGAGGCTGCTGCCGACGCGGCCGCGGATCCGCAGCGGGGTCTCGTCGACGCGGATCACCTTGCGCTCGAGCGACAGCGCGCTGCCCGGGGCGGGCCTTGTGAGCGCGAGTTCGAGATCGAAGCGGGCGCGGAACTGGAGATGGTCGAGCGGGCGCGGCGCGCCGGCGCTGGCGCGGCGACCGAGCGTGATATCGACCTTGGTGCCGGGCTCGATTGCGCCGATCGCCATGGCGTCACCCACCAGTGCCGCCACCCGCTCGGCGTCCTCGCGGCCGACCCCGGCGCGCAGCAGCATGCGATGGAAACTGTCGCCGCGCGCCAGCGTCGCGACCAGCTGGAGCTGCGGACGTTCGGGGGCGGCGGCGAGCGGGCGAACCAGCGCGGTGGCGCCCATCCGCCGACCGGTGTCGCTCCCCAGCGCCAGCGGCATGATCAGCTGGCTGCGGTATTCGTCGACATTCTCGGCCTCGATCGATGCAGGCGGGGCGGCCTCGAGCGGGGCGTAGCTGGGCCAGAAGGCGAGCGCCGCGGCGGTCAGCCCGACGAAGGTGCCGAGCCCGCGGAACCAGCCTCGGCTGCCGATATCGCGGCCCAGATCCTGGGCCAGTTCGAGCCGGGCGATTCGTGCGGCCAGAGAGCCAGCCGCAGGCGTCGTCGCACCAGCAGTCCCCGGCCGGTCGCCGAACACCTTCAGGATCTGGTCGTGCGCCAGCCGCGCGGCGGGAAGCGCCCGGCCGCCCGCGCCGTCACCGACGCCGGCCTCGCTCCGGTCCTGGTCCTCGGGGGACGTGTACACGCGAATACCTCCGCTTCGACCGCTGCGTCATGGGGATGCGCGGCCCGACCCTTTGCGCGATGTGTCGCGCGCGGCGCCTTGGCCGAGTTGTCTGGCGGATTAAAGTTAAGACCCGTTTAAATCGCGGCGATCCGAGTCCCCTGGGCGACAAGGCGCGGCGGGCGGGCGCTGAATGGTTGTCGGACGGCTCGTGGGCTGCCATCACGCGGCTGTGGCTGATCACACGATCACGGCGGTCCTTGGACCCACCAACACCGGCAAGACCCATCTGGCGATCGAGCGAATGTGCGGTCATTCGAGCGGCGCGATCGGCTTTCCGCTGCGGCTGCTGGCGCGCGAGGTCTACGACCGGGTCTGCGCGATCAAGGGCGAAGCGCAGGTCGCCTTGATCACCGGCGAGCAGCGGATCGAGCCGGCGAATGCCAAATATCTGTGCTGCACCGTCGAGGCGATGCCGCGCGACGGCGGCAACCGCGCCTTCGTGGCGCTCGACGAGGCGCAGCTCGCCGCCGACCGCGAGCGCGGCCATCTGTTCACCGACCGGCTGCTCAACGCACGCGGCCGCGAGGAGACCATGCTGCTGGGCGCAGCCACGCTCGCGCCGCTGGTCCGCCAGCTGGTCCCCGAGGCCGAGATCACCCAGCGGCCGCGCTTCTCCACGCTCAAGCACATCGGCCCGCGCAAGCTGTCGCGGCTGCCGCCGCGCAGCGCGATCGTCGCCTTCAGCTCGGAACAGGTCTATGCCGTCGCCGAGATGCTGCGGCGGTTCCGCGGCGGCGCGGCGGTGGTGATGGGCGCGCTCAGCCCCGAGACGCGCAACAAGCAGGTCGCGCTGTTCCAGAACGGCGAGGTCGATTACATCGTCGCCACCGATGCGATCGGGATGGGGCTCAATCTCGATGTCACCCACGTCGCCTTCGCCGGGCTGACCAAGTTCGACGGGGTCCGCACCAGGCGGCTGATCCCGGCGGAAATGGCGCAGATCGCGGGGCGCGCCGGACGCCACCAGCGCGACGGCACCTTCGGGACGCTCGGGGGCGGGATCGGCGGCGGGCCCGCGCCCGAATTCACCGAGGAAGAGATTTACGCGATCGAGGAGCATCGCTTCGCGCCGCTGACCAAGCTGTTCTGGCGCGAACCCGAGCCGCGCTTCGATTCGATTCCCGCGCTGATCGCGGCTCTCGAAACCCCGCCCGCGCACGAGGCGCTGCGGCTCGCCCCCGAAGCGATCGATCTCGCCACGCTCAAGCGGCTGGCCGAGGAGCCGCTGGCGGCGCGGATCCGCGGCGCGGGCCAGGTGCGGCGGTTCTGGGAAGCCTGCTCGCTGCCCGATTTCCGCCAGCGCGGCCCCGATGTCCACGCGCGCTTCGTGGCGCGGTTGTGGGAGGATCTGCGCGGCGGCTATCTGGGTGCCAACTATGTCGCCGCGCGCATCTCCGAACTCGACAATATGGCGGGGGACATCGATACGCTGCAGGGCCGCATCGCCGCGATTCGCAGCTGGGCCTATATCTGCCAGCGACCCGACTGGGTGCTGGCGCGCGACGAGATGGCCGCCCGCGCCCGCGCGGTGGAAGCCCGCTTGTCGGATGCCCTGCACGCCCGCCTGACCGAACGATTTGTCAACCGAAGGACCGCACTGCTGATGAAATCCCTGGGAGAAGACCCCGCGATGCTCCCGATCGCGATCGATGCCGATGGCACGGTGCGGGTCGAGGAGGAACCGATCGGAAAGGTCGAGGGCCTGCGCTTCAGCGTCGATCACGCCGCGGGTCATGCCGACCGCAAGATGCTGCTCGCCGCCGCCGAGAAGGCGCTGCCGCGGCTGCTCGGCGAGCGGGCCGAGGCGCTGGCGCGGGAACTCGTGTCCGGGGCGCCGACGAGCGAGCTGAACCAGGTGACGCTGTCGCGCGGCGCCTTGCGCTGGGACCGACAGGTGCTGGCGACGCTGGCGATGCGCGACGGATCGGTGCGACCCGTGCTCGAACCCTCGCGCGAGGTGACGGCGCTGCCGCAATCGAGCCGCGCGCTGCTGATGGCGGCGCTCGAATCCTGGCTCGCCACCAGGCTGGCGGTGCTCGATCCGCTCGCCAAGCTCCAGCAGGCGGCGCGCGATCCCGAGGCGGGCTCCGAAGCGCGCGCGCTGTTGCTCAATCTCATCGCCGGTCACGGCTTCGTCAGCCGCGAGCAGGCCGGCATCGAGCATCTGCCCAAGGAAATGCGGCCCTTCCTGCGACGGATCGGCGTGACCTTCGGCGCGCTCGACATCTTTGCGCCCGCGCTGCTCAAGCCGGCGCCGCGGCAATTGCTCGCTTCGCTCGGGCTCGACCGCCGACCGCTCGAGCCGGCGATGCTGCCGGTGATCGCCGGCGGCGGCACGCTGCCTTCGGGCTACCGCCACGCCGGGAGCCAGGCGATCCGCGTCGACCTGGCCGAGAAGATCTTTCGCGCCGCGCATGAGACCCGCGCCAAGGCGCAGGGTGCCGAGCGCCGCGGCAAATTCGTGCTCGACCTCGCGCTGCCGATCTCGATCGGGCTGGAACAGGGCAATGCCGAACGCTTGCTGGGACAGGCCGGGTTCCGCGTCGAGCATGCGCGACCGCTGGCCGAGGGCGCCTTCGGACCGCCCCGGCCCCATCGCTGGAGCTGGCGGCCCGCGCGGCGCCAGCCCGAGCGCGCCCCGCCCGCGCAGCCGGTCGAAGGCAATGCCTTTGCCGAGCTGGCCAAGCTCATGCGCTGATGCGCGTCGACCGGCTGCTCTATTTTCTCCGCTTCGCGCGCTCGCGCAGCCTCGCCGCGGGGATCGTCGACAGCGGGCAGCTGCGCCGCAATGGCGCACGGATCTCGCGCTCCAGCCAGCCGATGGCGGCGGGCGATGTGCTCACCATCCCGCTGGGCCGCCAGGTGCGACTGGTCGAACTGCTGGCGCTGCCGACGCGGCGCGGGCCGCCGGAGGAGGCGCGCAGCTGCTACCGGATGCTTGACCCGCACGGCCAAACCGACCTAGCAGCGGCAGAGACACAATCGCCACGAGGACACGCCGACCCATGACCTACGTCGTCACCGACGCCTGCATCAAATGCAAATACACCGATTGCGTCGAGGTCTGCCCGGTGGACTGTTTCTACGAAGGCGAGACGATGCTGGTGATCAACCCCAGCGAATGCATCGATTGCGGCGTGTGCGAGCCCGAATGCCCGGCCGAGGCGATTCTGCCCGACACCGAGGGCGGGCTGGAGCAATGGCTCGAGCTCAACACCAAGTTTTCCGCCGAATGGCCCAATATCACGAGCCAGAAGGCCCCCCCCGAGGATGCCGACGAGCACAAGGGCGAGGAAGGCAAGTTCGAGAAGTTCTTCACCCCCGAACCGGGCGATGGCGACTGATCCGAACCTTTTGATGGCTTCCACTTTCGACCAGATCAGATCCGCCTGGGCGGCCGGCAGCAACGACAACATCGGCATAATCGCGGCCGGCATCGCTTATTACGTCCTGCTCGCGCTGGTGCCGCTGCTGGCGGTGACGGTGCTGGGCTATGGCCTGGTCGCCGATCCGCAGACGGTGTCGGGCCACATCGCCCTGCTGGCCGAGAACCTGCCCGCTTCGGCCGCCGATATCATCGGCGAGCAATTGCTGCGGATGAGCGAGGATGGCGACACCACCAAGCTGCTGAGCCTGCTGGTCGCGCTCGGCATCGCGCTGTTCGGGGCGCGCAATGGCGCGCGCGCGGTGATGACCGGGCTCAATATCGCCTTCCACGCCGAGAGCGCGCGCAGCTTCCTGCGCGGCAATCTGATCGCGCTCGCGATCACCGTGGGGGCGGTGGTCGGCCTGGCGGTGATGGGCGGGGTGGTCGCGGCGGTCGGTTCGATACCCGGTCCTGCGGGCGCGCTGGTCGGCTTCGTCGTCCTGTTCGGCTTCGCCACGCTGGGCGCCGGTGTGCTTTACCGGGTTGGACCCAACAAGCCCGGCCCGGAATGGACCGCGATCTGGCCCGCCGCCGCCTTTTTCGCGCTGCTGTGGATCGCCGCGACCGCGGGCTTCGGCATCTACGCCGCCAATTTCGCCAGCTACAACGCGACCTACGGTTCGCTCGGCGGCGTGATCATCCTGATCACCTGGTTCTACCTGAGCGCTTTCTTCCTGCTGCTCGGCGCGGAATTCGCTGCGGTTCGCAATCGCCAAACAGCCTAGACACGGAATTCCACGGACTCGCAATATTGCGGATTGTGTGCTATATAATGCAACAACCCTTCCGGCATGCTCCCGGCAGGTGAGAAACACTGAAAGGGCAGGACACCCCCAAGCGTTGTTTGGACGGTTCAGCTCTGCGGTTCACCCGATCCGCAGCGGAGCCGTTTTTACGATGTCGCTTCCCCCGACCCACCTGCCCGGGATGAAAGGATCTGTACATGGCTAGCAAGGCCGATGATGCCTTCGACGTTGGCGATTACGTTGTCTACCCCAAGCACGGCGTGGGCCGTGTGATCGAATTGCAGAGCGAGGAAATCGCCGGAATGCAGCTCGATCTCTACGTGTTGCGGTTCGAGAAAGAGCGGATGACGCTGCGCGTCCCGGTCAACAAGGTCGAATCGATCGGCATGCGCAAGCTGTCGAGCGACAAGACGCTCAAGGAAGCGATGGAGACGCTCAAGGCCAAGCCCAAGGTCAAGCGGACCATGTGGAGCCGGCGTGCGCAGGAGTACGAAGCGAAGATCAATTCGGGCGACCTGGTGTCGATCGCCGAGGTGACCCGCGATCTGTTCCGTCCCGAGGACCAGCCCGAACAGAGCTATTCCGAACGGCAGATCTTCGAAGCCGCCTCGAGCCGCCTCGCCCGCGAACTCGCGGCCATGGAAAAGACCGACGAGCCCGCGGCGCTGGAAAAGATCCTCGACGTGCTGCGCGAGCACGCGCCGCAATATTACGGCACCGACGAAGAGGCGTAACGCCCGCTGCTCGGTTTCGAAAGCAACGAGGGGCCGCCTTGCCGGGCGGCCCCTTTTTCGTGCCCGGAACCCGCGGCGCGAAACCGGCGGATGGATTCTTGCCTTGTGGGCCCCCGGCTGCTGTATTATATCGGCAATACGGACTGCCGATCACACCGGTGTTGGGGCACCACAGCAGGAGGCTTTCATGTTTCACAGGATATTCAAGCGCGTCGCGCCGGCCGTGGCCATGGCGATGGGCGCGGTTACCGCGGGTTGCGACGGGATGGAGATGCGCTTCGGCGATGGCCAGGGCGTGCCGCTGGCCGAGCTCGACACCGGCGGCGCGGCGCCGACCGGCGTGGTGCTGGCCAGCCCCGACAGGCTGATCGTGTCGCAGGGCCAGGCGCTCGATATCGCGGTGACCGGCAATCCCGAGGCGGTCGAGGCGATGCGCTTCACCATCGAGGACGGCACGCTCGGGGTGATGCGCGACCATGATCTGCGCAAGGCCGAGGGACGCGCCACCGTGCGCGTCACCATGCCATCGCTCGACTCGATCGTGCTGGCCGGATCGGGCACGGTGGAAGCCGCCACGCTCACGGGCGATGCCGAGGTCACCATCGCAGGATCGGGCACGGTGCGCACCGCGCAGATCGCGGCGGGCGGTTTTACCATGACCGTGGCGGGCTCGGGCAGCTACCAGGCCGGCGGCACCGCCGACAGGCTCGAGCTGTCGATCGTCGGCTCGGGTCGCTCGGACATGGCCGAGCTCACGGTCGGGAGCGCGGATGTGACCATTGCCGGTTCGGGCGCGGCCGAATTCGCCTCCGATGGCACGGTCGAGGCCAATATCGTCGGCTCGGGCGAGGTGACCGTGATCGGCCGCGCAACCTGCACCATCAACGCGGTGGGTTCGGGCAAGCTCAACTGCCGCGAAGCGACGGGCGCCCACTCGCCCCGCGAGGAGCCCGCTGCCGGCACCGGCGAGTGGTCGCAGGAAGAGAACTGACGCAGACAATGCGCGACTGGGCAGGCGCTAGGCGCTAGGCAGGGGGCGAAAGGATGTTCGCCATGATTCCTTACCGCCTTGTGCTCGCCTGTCTGCTCCCCGTCGCGCTGGGAGGCTGCCTCGCCAAGACCGCGCTCGATATCGCCACCGCCCCGGTGCGCGTGGTCAGCAAGGGCGTCGATCTGGCGACCACCAGCCAGTCCGAAAGCGACGAGAACCGCGGCCGCGAAATCCGCCGCCAGGAAGAGCGGCTGGGCAGGCTCGAGCGCGATTACGAAAAGCAGCTCGACGCCTGCGAGGACGGCAACCGCCGCGCCTGCGACGACGCGCGCGACACCTATGCCGAGATGCAGCAGATCATCCCGACCATCCCCTACCGGCCCAGCGACGACTGAGCGGGTCCGTCTAGGCGGGCGTCGCCGCGCGGCGGAGGCGGTCGTTGATCGCGATGCCCAGGCCATGGTCCGGAACCGGTGCCACCGCGATGCGCGGCTGCGATGCTTTTGCGGCGCGATGGAGGCAGGCATAGAGGCGTGACGCCGCTTCGACGAGATCGCCGTCGTCCGACAGGCTGCAATCGCCCGCAACGCTCCCGAAGCCGATCAGATACTCGCCCTCCTGGCGCGCGATCGCCTCCAGCCGCACCGGCTTGCCGGGCGCGTAATGGCTAAGCGTCTGACCGGGCGCCTCGATTCCATCGACCGCTCCGACCGGCTCCGCACCCGGCACGGCGATCGGTCCGGCGCGCAGCGTCTCGATCCGCCCCTCGCCGCGCATGGCGACGATCGTCGACTCGAGCCCCCGCGCGCATTCGCCGCCATCGAGCACCAGATCGATCCGCCCGTCGAGCGTCGCGAGGACATGCTCCGCGCTGGTCGGGCTGACGAAACCGCTGCGGTTGGCCGAAGGCGCCGCCAGGGGAAACGCGACCGCGTCGAGCAGCGCGGCCAGCGCGGGATGCGCGGGCTGGCGCAGCGCCAAGGTCGGCAGGCCCGCGGTGACCGCGGGGGCGAGCCCCGCATCGTCGCGCATGGGGCAGACCAGCGTCAGCGGCCCGGGCCAATAGCGCCCCGCCAGCGCGATCGCGGTATCGTCCAGCAGCGCCAGCCGCCGCGCTGCCGCGATCCCCGCTACATGAACGATCAGCGGGTTGAAGCTCGGCCGGCCCTTGGCCTGGTAGATCCGCGCCACCGCCTCGGCGCTGTCGGCGCGCGCGGCGAGGCCGTAGACCGTCTCGGTCGG